>NZ_JMDX01000019.1:0-42251 GCF_000935845.1 Paenibacillus sp. E194 | reverse complement strand
GAGTACAAGCTGCCGTCCATCCAGATAAGCCAATATTAACCAATCATTCATTGCGCAACGAATCCATTGCGCAATGAAGGCGCATGCATATTCGAATTCAGACCGGTAAGAATCCTTCGTCGGAAGTCATTCTCATGTTCGAATGCCTTCAGGCAGGCCCCGGTTTAAACACGGATGTCGTAATCCTGTCAATTACTACAATCACTTACCTAAATATAATTTCCATATATTTATTTGTCAATGTTTCCCGGTCAGTTCACAAAGTGTTCAAATACTCCGAAAAACGGCTTTATATCAGTATTTGTAAACGGTTACAAAATACAAAATGAGACTGCTTGCCTTTGTCGAAACCACTCAATTTCTGGCAGTTTCCTGCCTGTTTTGATCACAAAAATCTATATTCCGCATACTCGCATGTTGATTTTTGAACACTAATGGAAGTAAATAAGGAGGTTGAATGGAGTTGTCAAATGATGTTCACAACAACGCAAATCATGTTCACTGGATTGTCACATTTATAATCGCCGCTGTCATGCTGGTCTCTTCCGGCTGTGCTGGGATGGAGGCTGAGAAGTCAAGGTCGCCGGGAGGCAACACGAAGGCGAACTATGCAGATCGGAAGGTCAAGGAGCAATCAGCACCTTCTGGAACCCCGTTGCCCCAAATGGGCACCGAAAGCAACTATCGTACGAAACAAAACACAAAGCAGTCCCATTCCACATCTCAGCCGCAGGCATTGTCTAATCCGCGTCCTCTGTTCATCAATCAATTTGTCAGCGATGCTGTCGGACATCTGGATGGAGTCAGTGTAGCCTATGTCTTGCAGCATAAGGATACCGCTTATGTCGCACTCACGCTTGATGGCACAGGCCTAGGTACAATCGGCAGCGGAGGCAAGCATGAGCAATCCCGAATCGGTGCCCCAAATACAGCTGGGCATATGGAACGTGAGGCGAATCGCTGGCCCCCGCGCTTCATTACTTCGGATAGTCCGGTACGTACAGTGAAGCAGAGCGACAAATTATCAGATGAGCTCCTTCATACCATCGACAAGACGGTTCGGAGTCAGACCTCTGGGGTGAAGCATGTTCGAATTAGCGCCAATATGGACTTATTCAACGGATTAACTCCTTATGTCATGCACGCTTATCCTGGAGACTCCCTGCAATTCGCAGAGGCGGATATTATGAAGCTTATACAACGCACTATGCACTAACAACTCATGAGACGTTGAACAGATCTAACTGACGATGAGAATGAGGGATGTTACTTGCACTTAGTTTTAGGGGGGGATGCAGCCGCATCACTCCCTCATATTTCTACCTATATAATTATGGTAAATAGTTGTTCAGCCTTATCCTAATTTCCCTGACGAATTATTCTTTCCCCTAGTGTAAATGGAAGACAAGTCAAAATACGCGGACCATCTGCAGTCACCGCCACGGTATGCTCGAAGTGCGCTCCCCAGGAACCGTCACATGTAGCAACAGTCCATCCATCTGCACCCAGAATCACACCACCATATGTACCTAGCGTAAATATCGGTTCAAGCGTTATGACCATCCCTTCCTCCAAATTTGGTCCGCATCCAGGCCACCCATCATTCGGAATATCAGGAGGTTCATGAATAGACTGCCCGATACCATGCCCCACAAGCGCGGTTACGACCCCATAGCCCGCATCACGCCCCATGCGTCCGATCGCAGCCGCTATATCTCCAACCGCCCTTCCAGGAGTCGCCAACTTCGCTGCATATCGCAATGCACGAAGTGTCTGTTGCATAAGACGCTTAGCCTCAGGTTGCACGTGGCCAATTCCATAGGTCCATGCCATATCTGCGAGCCATCCTTTGTAATTCACCACAAAATCTATCGTAACGAGGTCACCTGATTGAAGAGGTTTTGCAGACGGGTATCCATGACATACAACCTGATTCACTGAAGCACATGTTGCATACGGATATCCATAATACCCTTTCTGCTCAGCAGTTGCTCCCTGCTGCAATAACCAGCGCTCTACGAACTGATCAATCTCCACCGTCGTAACGCCAGGTGCAAGCCTTGACGCCACTTCACGATGGCAGCGGGCTGCCAAGTATCCTGCCTTTTGCATTAGCTCTAGCTGCGCAGCAGTCTTCGTATTTTCCATCGCTTACTCCCCCAGCTTTACATGTCCCATTCATAAGTATATGAACGGGATCATCTGTTATAGAAGCCCTATTGTAACCCTTTCATTTAAACCCATCCATACGCAAACAAGGCGCTCCGATTACCGGAGCGCCTACTCTGTACGTATTCTCAGTTATTCCTTACATTCGCAGGTTTGCACTTCAGTTCCTCGTAATGTCTGAACAGAGACGGTTACGACACACTGGTATCCATTTTGCACATTTCCAATTCTACAAGCTGAGTTAATTCATCTTCATAGCCGCCCATAATCCGATACTTCCGGATGTACTCCTTCACGAATTTCCGAGGATTCTTCGGACGGAAAATACGTGTCATCTCCAACAAGCTTTCTTTCACTTCGTTGTGACCTTTTGTTGCCATGAAAATTCCCTCCCAAAGCGTTGTAGATCATGCCCCGCAACGGAGAACCAATTGGACTATCGCTTCACTTACTGGAATTTGCAACCTTTTAGTCTTAGTATATCATATTCAGCCGAGCTGCAAAATCACACCAACATATCTTAATCATTTCTCCATTGGGTATGCTAGTAACAACATTAGAGTTAACATACAACGCGTAATCATGCTGTCGTAAGGCTGAAATTCCATTACTACTACAATAAACAGGAGCAATCTCAAATGAATCAGCATCCCTCGAGTCCGATTCAAGCTGACGCAGCGGAACAGGCTGGATTTGACCACGGTAAATTGCAGCAGGCATTGGATACGCTGCCTAAATTGTTCCCCCGTATGTATTACTTCGCGTGTGCGCGTCATGGACAAGTAATCGCAGAGGTGTATGCCGAAGGAGTAAGACCTGGGCAATTCTATGATCTGCGCTCCGCTACCAAAAGCTTCATTTCAACACTCGTGGGCATTGCCATTCATCGCGGGGACATGCCTTCGCTGCATGAACCAATCGCTGACTATTTGCCGCAAGACATCGTGAGCAAACACCAGAGAGATACTTGGTGGCACCGCATTACCTTCAAGCATTTGCTTACAATGACATCAGGTTTGCTGTGGGAGACAGGCAATCGACTCGGAGAGCGCTGGATACGCAGCTTCCATAACAGCAGCAGCTGGGTGAAGTATGCGCTGCGACTGCCCGTCCATCCCGAACGGTTCGGACAATTTCAATATCGGAGCATTGATTCCCATCTGTTATCGATCCTGCTCACCTCCTGCACCGGGATACGTGCAGATGAATATGCAAGAGCGCATCTCCTATCTCCAATAGGCATCGATCATTACCGCTGGGACTTATCCCCCGACGGGCATGCAGCAGGCCATGTTGGTCTCTGGCTGACTGGCCCAGATATGCTTCGATTCGGCCAGCTCATACTAGACGGCGGTTCCATCCAACCTGCTGGTAATGAAGGATCAGACGAGCGCATTAACGTCATACCCTCTATATGGATTACGGAATCGCATCGCCCCTATTCACCTGGCATTCCGGCTTTTGGCGCCTACGGCTACCAATGGTGGCTCCATCAACTAGGCAGCGAGGAGGCAGCTTGTGCAGTTGGTCATGGCGGACAAGTGATATATGTAGTGCCGTCACGCTCCCTTACTGCCGTGTTCGCTGGCAATCCACATGTATGCCGGTGGAGACATCCGAAGCGTTGGATGGAAGAGCAACTGCTGTCTGCTGCTACATATTCTTAATATTCAATCCGACTATCGCTGCTGGCGACGGCTAGTGCCGCACGATATAATGGTACAATCAGGAAAGGGGCGTTGCATGTGAAAGAAATTCGTGCATTAGGCATGGGGCGAGACATCGTGCTGCTAGCTGTCATCTTATTCTTCGTAGAATTCGTGCGTGGAGCAGCGCTCGTCTCATTCATCCCCATCTATGGCCAGAACATGCTGTATATTAGCCTTGCCATTATCGGGGCCGCGACTACCGCACATTACTTGACGGATACGCTGCTCAAAACAGCTATCGGATATTTGCTGGATCGTTTCTCCGCCAGATTGATTATTAATATTGGATTATTTATTTCACTGGCAGGGATCTCTCTGTTCCATTACGGGAATATTCCATGGGTGTTCATCTTCGCAGCAGCCTTATATGGTGTAGGAATATCTCCCGTATGGATTGTCTGCTTAACGAAGGTAAAGGAAGATCAACGCGCTGCCCAAATGGGCTTTCTCTATATGATATGGCTGGTTGGGATGGGCGCCGGCCCCGTCGTGTTGAATCTCATCCTAGACTATAAGCCTGCATTCTCGTATTGGCTGCTTGTTGCCTTGTCCATTGCCGCTTGGCTGCTTAGCTTTTTCGTCTCAGGCGGCAAGCAAGCGGAACGTGTCTCTGTTCCGCTTCGTGAGCAGTGGGAGGCGCTGCGCGAGAAGCTGAAGGCGATTAAGCCGCTGCTGCCCGGCATGATTCTGCAAACACTCGGAGCAAGTATGCTCGTGCCGATTCTGCCCACATTTGTTGCAGAATCTTTATCATTCACCGAGCATAGAGAATACTCACTTCTTCTGCTCCTCGGTGGCGGCTGTACAGTACTTGGGCTAGTCCCGATGGGCAAATGGTCAGATAAGAGCAGCCGCAAGCCGTTCCTTGTGATTGGATTCGGCATATTCGCCCTGACGCTTGCCTCATTGTCACTGCACCCGTCGAAGTTAATGGCTTACGGACTTGCCGTGGTTCTTGGCCTGTCATATTCCGCAGTGCTTCCTGCGTGGAATGCACTGCTCGCCCTCTATGTCCCGCCTAGTCAGAAAGGACTGGGATGGAGTCTGTTATCCACTGTGGAGGGCATTGGCGTCCTCATCGGCCCAGTTCTCGGGGGCTTCATTGCGAGCGCTACGTCTGCCAGCATGGTCGTATGGATTAGCGCGGCATTATTCGGTATCGTCTCCATCGTATATTTGCTGTTTCCAACCCGCTGGTTTGCCGAGCAATAGCTTCAACGAACCATTATGCAACGAGTTCCGGTGAGTTCCGGAAATTGTAATGAGGTTTCCGTTTTACCTCATTCATAAATCGCAGTAGATTCAAGACAATGAAACTATTAGAACGCTCATACGTTACATGTACTAATAACAGCGTAAGAAACTGTAGTTTCAACATCGGGGGGAACTTGTTTTGTGGGAGTGGATACATAACACAATCAGTTGGCTTAAACATTTAGATATGAATCAAGTCGAGCATTGGATGCAGCAATATTCGAACTTGGGGCCGTTACCTGGCATATTGCTCCCGCTCGTGGAAGCCATCCTGCCTTTCTTGCCGCTTATCGTATTTGTTATGGCAAATGCAGCAGCTTACGGCTTAGGGCTTGGCTTCCTCTATTCCTGGATTGGCGCAAGTCTCGGGGCTTGCCTAGTATTCTGGCTGGCTCGTAAGTTCGGCGGCCGGTTCAGCGCTTACCTGCAGAAGAACATGCCTTCATCGCAGCGATTCTTCTCGTGGCTGGAGACCAAAGGATTCACACCATTGTTCATCTTATATTGTTTCCCATTCACACCATCAGCGCTAATCAATATCGCCGCAGGAATTAGCACGATCCCGTTTCGTACATTCATGTGTGCCGTATTTGCCGGGAAGTCGGTTGTCATATTCATCATGGCCTTCATCGGCCATGACTGGCAGGGATTTATCCATCAGCCATGGCGCATTCTAGTCGCGGTTGCTGTTCTGTTCCTGCTCTGGCTCGGCGGGAAGAAGCTCGAAGCTCATTATCAACTGTAGAAGCTGTAGACATCATTTACTCGGAATCGAATTCATTCTTTGAAATAACTGATTCGTTTCCTTTGTATTCATCACAGGATATTTTCAAGTAGGCAGGGCACCTTAATAAGAGCATTCAATGAGGTGATGATCCATCACCTGAAGCTTGCTGCTTGCACGCAGCAAACGAAAGGAGCTCATGGCCTGCATGACTGAAAATGACCATAAGATGAATCCGATATCGAGGGAACATGTTGAAGTGGACGGCATCTATGCCAATGAATGGGGACGCGAAGAAGTATTGCACCGCGGTCAGACCTTCCCATCTGATCCTCAGCTTGGTGCTTCGGAGTGGGAGCTCCAACAATATTTGTTCGACAATCACCACACGGGTGAGACGGATCAGCGGCTTATTGCCAAATCAGATGAGACAAGGCAGAAGCAATCCAAGCAAACGAGTCCACGCAAGCATACCGACCGTGGCGACAAATAAGCCGCATATGTTCATGCTTCCTTAAAATGATAGGGAGAGATTCCAAGCTGCCTGCAGCCCCGAATCTCTCCCCTCGTTATGTATATCGGATTCAAATAGCCAATCGATGAAGCGAGAGGCAATCTTACCTTGCACATCTGGAACGATTACAAGTGCTGCCGGATCATTTCCGCTAGTTCACCCGCGAAGCCTTCGGCCCCCATGCTGCGCCATTCGAGGTTCGTAAGCGGAAAGCGAAGGAAATGATCAACTGTCGTGTCCGTATCCACAAGTATCCCCCGCACATTACGCGCACGTCCATTGAGATAGACAAGCAGCTCTGTCTGGTGTTCTGCCGCCAAAAAGATGAGCTCCATCTCTTCAACTTCTCCGCGAAAATAAGAGGTAGGAATGAATTCGAATTGCTGTACAAATGGGAATTTACCGCCGATTCGTGGGGCATGGATACAGTCCGCAGTTCGCAGTCGGAAGCCAAGTCGGTTCACACCGTCAATTACAATGCTCTGCTCAACCGTAGGGATAATTTCGATTCGATCGTGGTCATTTGGCTCGATGTCACTAGTACGGTCTACGCCTAGCTCTATCATTAGCCATACAGGGGTGTTATCAATCGTAAGTGGAACCCGATTCGGCAGCACAATGGAGAATGACTCATCCTTCGTCTCACTCGTACCTAGCGTGAAGGATTCACGGATTGTATAGCGCTCAAGCTCACAATAACTGCGCTCACTTCGACCATCCAATTGGCGCGCATACTCCGTCATTAATACAAGATCAAGGCGCTCGACATACTGTGGGATATGGCCTCCCCGCAGCTTCACAATTCCACGCAATTCCTCACTTGGTGCATATCTTCCACGCTCCAGAAGCGTATCGATCTGGGCCGTGCCAAGACCAATGCTCCCTAGGAAACGGTTGAACATGGACATTACCTTGTCCCTCCCCTGAACTATTCACATGAGCAAATATGGAAAATGTTTCTTAATATCCATTCGACAGCTTCCCCATTTTCCCTTTTCGACATAAGCAAGAAATACTCAATTTTGAACAATGTTCATGAATCTCTCTCACAAACATTTACATTTGATATAAACTTCCTGCCCGAAAATCACCCCAAACAGAGAACGTTCTGCTATTATGGAATAGCAGTAAACAGAATAATAGTCAGTTGCAATCTCAATATAGTGCCCGTATGAAACGTCTTGGATTCGGCAAACATGGGAGAGATGGAATCTTGATGCTCTTTGTAATCAATCAACATGCAGGAAATGGAAAAGGGCTGCGCACATGGCAATTGATAGAGTCGCGCATGCAGCAGCTAGAAATCGAATATTCCTCCTGCGTGACAGCAACACCCGAAGAAGCAGAGATGCACGTAAGTGCTCATCTTACGAAATACCCTCGTTCTACGATTGTGGTACTCGGCGGAGATGGAACGATTCATCGACTACTGCCTATTCTAGCAGGTACCCAAGCTGTATTAGGAGTTATTCCTGCTGGCTCAGGCAATGATACCGCTCGAGGATTTCATATACCTACTGAACCATTGCAAGCATTGCATACCATTCTTCACGGGCGGCGAAATGCTGTCGATTTGATCCAGATTAACGACAAGTGGACATTGACTGCTTTGGCGACAGGATTTGATGCGGAAGTAGCAGAAGCCGTCAACCAGAGCCGTTATAAGCGTTGGTGCAACCAACTCCGAATAGGCTCCGCTGCCTATTTGATCGGTGCGATCATCACGATGTTCACGTTTAAGCCCGCAAGAGCCGCCATTACAATCAACGGTACCATACATCATTATGACAACGTGTGGCTAACGGCTATCGCCAACTCCTCTTCCTACGGGGGAGGAATCCGCATCTGTCCACACGCTGACCCACATGACGGCGAGCTGGATATATGCATTGTGCACAGCTGCACCCGTTGGACCTTAATGAGGCTATTCCCGACCGTATTCTCTGGCAAGCATGTGAATCTGCCTTATGTCTCGATGCTGCATGGACACAATGTTCATATCACTTCATCGATCGATCGCGTTGCCTATGGAGATGGGGAACGGACAGGCACTACCCCGCTCCAAGCTGCAGTCGGTAGACATAAGCTGCTCATGCTTCAGCCTTCATCAAGTCATCATTACGAATCGAAGATTGTCTAACAAGCTGTTTCTGTATCACAATTAAGGGTAAGTATTACATGGTAATGCCTACATGAGAAAGGGGAACCAGTAGTGGGAGATTCAAAAGTCAAATCATTCTTCACAGAGTTCAAACAATTTGCAATGCGCGGCAACGTCATCGATCTGGCAGTCGGTGTTATTCTCGGTGCTGCCTTCAACAAGATCGTGACTTCGGTGGTCAACGACTTAGTTATGCCTCCACTCGGATTATTGATGGGCGGCGTCAACTTTAAGGATTTGTTCCTTAACTTGAGCGATCAAGACGTATCGTCATTGGCCCAAGCACAAGCGGCGGGAATTCCCGTTATCGCATACGGCCAATTTATTAGCATTATTATCGACTTCATCCTTGTTGCCTTCTCCGTATTCCTGCTCATTAAAGGAATCAATGCGCTTCATCGCAAGAAGCCGGAAGAAACAGCAGAAGAGACAACAAAGTCTTGCCCATACTGCCTGTCGAAAATTCCGAAGGAAGCTACTCGCTGCGGACACTGTACTTCAATCCTGAACGAGTCCGAAGCTAAAGCGTAACGAACAGGTCCGACAAGTTCTCAATTTTAAGATCATTTAATAAAAGGCCTTCTTGCTGCACCACACCATCCTTGTGATGATGTCTGCAGGAAGAAGGCCTTTTTGTCCATTCGGATATGGTGAGACTTACATGACTATATGGAACGGTTCGGCTTGCTCATAAGCTGCTCCGCAATTGCGCGAAGCTGCATATCTGGTGTATATACTTCCTCTCCCATATCCACTTTTTTTATCCGAATTTCTTCTACATCTGTACCCGCGTGATCTGGTTCGAAGCGAAGCGCTGCTTCATCCGTACAATGAACTTCATACCCCATCATGCTCAGCATTTCCTGCATATCATCCACAGTTGGCTTCTCTTTATCTGGTGTCATAACTAAGCCGCGAAGCTTCGCGATATCGTCAGTTCCGTGATGAACAACTTCAAAATGTACAATGCACTCCATACGATGCCCTCCTCTTGCTGTCTCTTAGCGAAGCTGTCCTTCCTCGTATCTTCTCCGAAAGAAGATCGGCACATACTTTACATGCATATGAAGTCTTTCAACATCCATTACATGTATCTATGTCAAACACCGATTTGGCTTGCTGGTATACTAGTCGTTCCGATATGTTACTATACGTAAAGATACTTTGACCGGTTTCGGATTTTGGTCACTTTTCACTTATCTGTCACGATTGATGTTAATCAAAATACGATGAGATGACCGCTTGAATCCGCTTGTTAAATGCCTCTGCATCTTCAGCTCCCATCTCGTTTTGCCATTCGTACAATACGAGATCCTGTACGAACTTCCCTAAGACAAGCCGTGTGATCGATGCATGCTCTGTAAGCAGCGCCTTCGTTGCCACACCTTCCCCCATAGACCCAACCAATGCTTCCTTACGATCAATAATAAATGCAAAAGGACGCGTGTGGCGCATGTCATCTGTAGCGAACAAGGAAGGCACCCGCATACTTGTATTGTCCTCTAAACCCGCGATGGACCACAGCACCTTCACCCCTCGGGCCTCCGCAAGTGCCAAGTGCTCCCGAATTAAGGCTGCATCCTCCGGCCACACATCTGCGATAATTTCCAGCTTCGCCTCCTGCAGTACGCGTTTCACGGTCTCGATAACCGCCCGCTCACCTTCGATACTATAGAACGAAGTCTCATCTGCTTCTGTCACGGGCATGTGCTCCCGAATATAGTGAAGCGATGAATCTAATCGAGAGGCTAATATGCGCGTCAATTCCTCCGGCTGCAATGCCGTATAGTGAGAGGGGTCTCCATCCCGATGCAGAATGACTCCATGATCAACGAGCCGCTGTAATGCTGCATATACATTGGAGCGCGACACACCTAGTTTCTTAGCAACCTCATACCCCGTCATCGCACCTTGTTCGGATAGGCTGACAATAATTTTAGCTTCCATCTCGGTAAATCCCAATGAACGTAAATGTGTAATTAGACCTTGACCTTCCATCGTACTCCTCCTGCTCTAGGTGTCTCCTTACTCGTATTGCTCGTACAATGAAAAAGAGGCCGCCGTATTCCATAGATGGCTGGCCCCTATTGTCATTCCATGCATATCCGCTGACTGATACACATTTCCCCATTCCCAGTTTGGACTTCTTGCAGCTGGGTTGTTGTCAGTCTGTACTGCCTCAACTTACGCGAAGTGAATGGTGCAACGGAACCAGATGCTTATACGAATGGCGTCCCGCACCGTTCACACCATTTGGCTTCCTCGTCTGCCGTGCTGTTGCAGTTCGAACAGCGTCGACCCGCTATTTCTTCTTCTTTCATAATGGTAATTCGGCGTCCGCCGACCGTTACGTTCAAGTCATCATGATCCCGATCGGCCGCTCCGCCTTGTTTAAGCTGGCCTTGATCGGAAGATGCACTGCTCTGGGAGTCTTCCGCATGCGACTCCAATACATGCTCATCTTCTTCCTCGTACGTATAGTCATGTTCCTTATAATCGGTATGTTCTGGATAGCGTACAGCCTCTTGAGCAGCAGCCGCCTCCTCTTGTTCTTCCCGCTTGGCCTTCAGGAAGGCCATGCCGAGCTCATCAATCTCTTCTTCCTCCACTTGTGGCGGCTCTGGCAGCTTGCGTCCGCATACCGAACAATAATTAGCCGCAAATGGGGCAATTTCGCCACATTCGCAGCGCTTCTGCTTACGCAGCTCGCTTACCTTCCAATCCAGAAGCTTGATCTCTTCTTCAACGAGCAGATTCAGCTTAGCAATTTCCTTCAAACCTACCTCCGCAAGTGTTAAGTCATTCTTTTTATAGGCATCATATACGAGTTCGCCAATTTCATAGACATTCTGCTTCCATTCTTTGCGCTTTTCTACAATTTGGGCTTGAACCCGGTTCATTTCCATCATGTTATGCGCTTTTTCCGATGCTTTTGAAGCACCATCTTTAATTACTTGTATAAAGCGGTTCATCCCAATATCTCCTTTCAACTGCCATTACGGCAGAATTCCTCTGTTAAACTAATAAACGCAGTATTAGCGATGTGAAACCTATCGCCAATAGCAATGCGCTATTCTCTACCTGAACTTGTCATTACAAGCCTTCAACAACAACGTATGCATGGCTCATGCAAAACATGTATCCCTGTCCGCTGCCTTGCTAGAACATGTATAATATCATGTAACGCTTATTTCTATCATAAAGGAGATACACCATCATGACCACTCCTTCTTCATCAGAAACGGTCAGGGCACAGTGGCGCTCTCTTCCATTTGGTATAAAGAGGGAACATCCTGTACCTACAGCGCAATCGGCAGACCCATACACAGCCTCGCGCCAAGATTGCGCTCAACCGAGCAATGACGGCAACGGTGCCCTTCCTGCATCTGCAGACTTCTTCGCTGCGTTAGAGCGACAAGGGATACGCCTGCATAACGCACAGCGGGATGCAGTGCGCCATATAAACGGGCCCTTGCTCTGCTTGGCAGGAGCCGGATCTGGCAAGACATCCGTGCTGACTGCACGAGCTGCCTATTTGATGACCGTCGGTGAAGTATCACCGGATTCGCTATGGCTGGTCACCTTCACAAATAAAGCTGCGCAGGAGATGCGAGTGCGCCTTGCCAAGCTGCCCGGCGTTACACGCGATATGGCTCGCAGGGTTCAGGCACGCACCTTTCATTCTTTCGCTCTCAAGCTGCTGCAGGCTTATGCGCCTCCCTTCCAACTGATGGCAGAGGAACGCAGACGGCACGGCTTGATGAAGCGCATACTACGAGAGCTTGGGCTGCATGATACCCTGCAAGCCGAGACGGCGCTCGCTGCGCTCTCCTCGCTCAAGTCGCGCCGCCTGATGCCTACTGATTGGAAAACAACAAATGCAAGTGAACTCGATATGCGGCGTGCGCTTATTCGCTTCGAAGAACAGAAAGCGCAGCAAGGGTGCAAAGACTTCGATGACCTGCTGATCGATCTTCTACGGCTGCTGGAGGAAGACGCTAACTTGCTTGAGCGTCTCCGCCGCCGTTTCCAATATGTGCTCGTAGATGAATTTCAAGATACGACGCCTGTGCAGTATGAACTACTTCAACGAATTACCGACGGGCACCAAAACTTAGCCGTGTTCGGTGACGATGATCAGACGATATTCACTTTTAATGGAGCAAGCCATCGTTATATCACGGAATTTAAAAATCAATACCCTGCAGCAAAGCAGGTTACGCTCGACTTTAACTTCCGATCTACACCAGCCATTGTTGGCCTAGGCAATGCGGTCATTGCCCATAATGAAGAGCGGCTGCCGAAGCAGATGAGAACTCCAACTAGCGTTCATGTCGTGACGGATAAGGAGCATGCACCAAGTGCGCCGCGCTATCTTCGCCCCCGCGATGCGGAGGAAGAGGCACAGATTATCGCCGATCATATTCAAGCGGCTGTTAGTGCCGGTACGCATACGTGGCAGGACTTCGCTATCCTGTACCGAACAGCGAACAGCAGCCGCGCACTCATTGAATGCTTGACGATACAGGGCATTCCATTTCGCCAGTTCGGAGCCGAGCCGTTTTTCTATGACCATAATCTTGTTCGCCCGCTTATCGACCATCTTCGGCTGTCGATTGCCCCGCGTGAGTTCAGAGCACTGGACAGCGCTGTTGCCGCACTATATGTCCCGCGGGAGACAGGCATGCAATATCTGATGGGAGCAGAGCGGAGCAAGGCCAAGAAATATCCTCTCATCCATCTGCAGAGTTGGGACAAGCTACCCTCCTTCCAGCGCGAGGCCGTCAAGCCACGCATTAAGCTTATTAAGAAGCTAGCTGCGATGAAGCCGTATATCGCGCTACGAGAGATGCGGCGCGAATTCTATGACAAGTTCACGGCTGCATCTTCTGGAGAACGATCAACCGCTCATCAAGAAGGGGCAGCGGATACGCTTGAGGAATTGGAGTCCTCAGCCAAGCGCTTCGATACTGTCGAGGCCTTCCTGAAGCATATTGACGAGTTGAAGGAGAAGTATGTTGCGATGAACCCCGAGTATGGAGCACAGCATCGAACAGGTAGCTCTCTGTCTTCTGGACGAGCACCAATGCAGGCAGGGACAAGAGCTCCTGCCGCGATGCAACGTGCAGAGGACGGGGATCTGGAGAATGCCGTCACCTGCATGACCATTCATCGCGCCAAGGGCCTGGAGTTCCCTGAAGTATTCCTAATCGGTGCAGCTGATGGAATTCTCCCTCACCGCACAGCGCTTCGCAAGGGGACCCCGCCAGACCGCTCGGCGGCACTGCGAACAGGAACACGAGCAGAACAGATGCAGGACACCTTCCGCCCTGAGGCGGAGAACGCAAGCACGAAGGATGCTCTCCTTGAAGAGGAACGCAGGCTTGCTTATGTGGCCGTAACGAGGGCACGCGAGCAGCTGTACATCAGTTCCCCAGCAATCGTGCATGGACAGAAGGCTGAAGTAAGCCAACTGCTCCTGGATGCTTGGAACATTGTCATATAGGGTTGCGCCCGAAAGTTGAGTTTTGAAATACACACCCTTTATCCAGTACAATAGGATCAGATGCTATGTTGTTATTTAGGAATAGAAGAAAAACGACGAATAACCGATTACTATACCGTGCTAAATTGAGGGGATATTTCATGTCCAAAACCGATATGATTATGAAGCAATACGAACAGGTAAAGCAGTTGCCTACCTTGTATCAGCTTGCATTGGAAGAACTGGAGACTAAGATCAAGGTCATTCAAGCGGAATGGAAAATACGCAATGGTTATCCGCCCATCGAACATATTAAGACGCGTCTGAAGGAGCCTAACAGCATTTTCAGCAAGCTGCAGCGCAAGGGCTTCCCATTGACGCTGGATTCCATCGTGGACAAAATATATGACGTAGCAGGCATGCGTATCGTCTGCGCCTTCGTTAAGGATATTTATCTCATACTCGAACATTTAAAGACTCGTGAAGATATTCGTATCGTGGAAATCAAGGATTATATTAAAAATCCGAAGAGCAATGGGTACCAGAGTCTCCATGTCATCGTTCAAGTACCGCTCGTATTATTCGAGGATACACGCTGGATTTATGTGGAAATTCAACTTCGTACGCTTGCCATGGACTTCTGGGCAAGTCTGGAGCACATTATATACTACAAGTTCGAACAGCAGGTTCCGGCTCATGTAACAGAAGAGTTAACCGAGGCCGCAAGAGCAGTCGATCAGTTGGATCGGAAGATGCTGGAGCTGCGCAAAGAAATATTATCATACAATCACGAGGATTGGGCGAACACGATTCAGAAGGGCTTGCCTTGGGAGAATGTTCAATAGTGCTAATGCTCCCCATAAGCAGTGATGATGTATTCATCTTTGGGATGAGAAATGGTTGGATAAAACACGCACCATTTGCACATCGTAACGATGACGCCGGAGGACTTGATCTGTCATGTTCACCGGCGTCAACCGATAACTGTCATCACGAAGGAGGACCACGAACATGGCCAAACCCGATGATCGCTCTAACAACGCAGCTCGTCTGCAGAATGCAATTGATAACACATCGAGCAAACTGCATGAAACTGAGCAGTATTTAACTGAGCATGCTGAAGAGATTAGCGCGACAGAGCGTCATAACTTGCAAGCCAAGAATGAGCGCCGCCGCCACAGCATCGAAGGGTTTGCGGCTGAGAAGCGTGACGAGCAATCGAACGCTTCCTCGTAGTGCACCCAATCGTTGACAGATGAATCGAATGAAGAGAGGCTGAGCTTGAAATCCAAGCTCAGCCTCTCGTATTAAGTAATATAATTTGTATTATTTCAGTAACTGTTCTAACGTCAATTTTCCGTCATAAGTTGCCTTGGCTGCTTCCTTGCCAACATAGCGGACATGCCATGGCTCGTACACATAACCGGTAATGCTCTCCCCGTCCTTCGGATAGCGAATAATGAATCCGAATTCGTGAGCGTGTTCAGCCACCCATTTCCCTTCATCCGAATCACCGAATACCTCTTCCAGTACATCGTCTACACTTGGACTCGATAAATCCATCGTGAGGCCCGTCTGATGCTCGCTCGTTCCAGGAACTGCGCTAACACGGGCCGCATATTCCTTCCCTTGCGTATTCACATAATGGCTGAATAGGGATTCCTGACGCTTGAAAGAACGGTAACCCGATACGGCATGCAGCGTCACGCCCTCTTCCTTCGCCTGCTTGAACATCTCCTCAAGCGCCTCTGCCGCTTCCTTGCGCATATGACGCTTCTCATGTGCCTCTTCGAAGGAGAACTTCACATTCGGCTCCACAAGATCCGGCGGCTCATAACCATCTGGCAAGTAACGCTCCTTATTGACCACAACGAGGATGGACTCTGGATTCGTAACAACCGTCTTATCGCCTTGCTGTTCAATCGTGGAGCTGAGTCCGTATTCCGATTTTAGCTTGGCTGTAACGGATGTTGTGTCATCGGTATTGGCTGAGCCATTCTCTCCTTGACCATCTCCGCTTCCTTCTCCCTGCTTATTATTATCCGGCGCTGGTGTCAATGCCGGGTCAACTTGTTCTTGTCCAGATGTTACTGCTGCCTTGTCCGTGCTTTGGCAGCCGCTGAGCAGAATTGCTGTTCCCAGAGCAAATACAAGACACTTCGCAGTCATACTATGCTGACTCATTAGTATTTCCCCTCTCCCAATCTATCAATTCCAGATTGAGAGTCTATTATATCGCAATAGAATAGGTATTGCGAATAGTACAGATGAGATACAGATGCTCTTTATAAAGTCATCTACGAGGGTTATAAAGCTTCTCCTTAGGGGTGACATACAGGTATAACTTAGGATCTAAGTGAATATCTGGTAGCACACCTGTGACAGGGGAGACATCATCCAGTACGCCAATTAGTGGGATGACTGGCGATGTGAAGGAACGACTGCGACCGACAGCAACCCAACCTTCCTAAGGCCCTCATTAAAAAAAGAGTGCCTTCTAGCTGCAGACTAGAAGACACTCCTCTTCCTCGATGCTATACGGTTACAGTGTTATGACTGTTCTTCGCTTCCCGTCCAACTTCAATATCATCATCCTCATCACGATTGAAGGCCTCACGATCGAACTCGCCTTCACTTTTGCCAACCAGCAAGGACGCAACCGTCGTACCTGTCGCATTAACTGCCGTACGCGCCATATCTACGATTGCATCTACACCGAGAACAAGTGCAAATCCTTCAATCGGCAGGCCTGCCTGAACGAGAACGACAGTCGTCGAGATGGACGCTGGACCGGGAACACCCGCTACACCAACAGACGCTAATGTTGCTGCACCAATGATGAGCAAGTAATCGGCAATATTCAAGTCAATACCGTATACGCGGGCAATGAACACAGCAACTATGGCCGGATAGATTCCACCGCACCCGTTCATATTAATCGTGGCGCCAAGCGGAGCCACAAAGCTGGCAATTCGATCCGACACCTTCATTCGCTTCGTAATCACTTCTAGATTCACAGGCAGTGTTGCGTAGCTGCTGCGGGTCGTAAAAGCAACTGCAATGGTCGGATACGCCTTCTTGAAGAAACGAATTGGATTTACACGCGCACCGAAGGTGACAAGCGACCCGAAAGTCACAATCATATGAATCAAGCACGCCACATAGACCGCTATAATAAACCATGCAAGCTCCTTCAAGGTCGATAATCCATACTTGGCGGCCATCGAGGTCATAAGCCCGAACACACCGTATGGAGTAAGCTTAATAACCAGTTTCGTCACACGGAACATAACATGGGAGAAAGATTGAAAGAAGGCGCGAATCGGCTGTACTCGTTCGGGATTGCGCAGCCCCTCTAGTGTAATCGCCACTGCAATGAAGGCCGCAAAAATGATAACCGGCACGACCTTACCCTGTGCCATCTCATTGATCGGGTTGGAAGGTACGAGATCAAGCAGCACTTGCTTGAAAGTTGGGATCTCACGTTGTTCGAACCCCTGCGCCGCTTCCGAGCTCTGAGCAATACCAGAACCAGGATCAATAACCAGAGCTGTTCCGAGACCGATAACAGCTGCGATAGCAGTCGTAATCAGGAACAACGCGATGGTCTTCGTTCCAAGCTTCTTCAATACGTTCGGATCCTTCACAGAGGTAATACTCGAAATAATCGCAGCAAATACGAGCGGCATGACAACCATCTTAATTAAGCTGACATAGATAGAGCCTAGAATACTAACATCTGTCGCAGACTTCCCGAATATGGCTCCAAGGGTCAAGCCAAGTCCCATGGCCAGCAGTACGCGAAGGCCGAACCCAACCTTCTTCTTGGCAAGCCACCACAGCAAGATGACGAGCAGCAGTGCAGCCCCCCAGCTCGCATAGACATTCCAGTCTTGCGGGGTGATCCAGTTCTGTTCCTTCATCGTTACAACCCCTTCGTCTATTTATTCTAATAATACCTAGTTGTTTAATTGGTATTATAGAAACAGGGACGGAACTCGTCAATACTTTTTTATATGAATGGATGTACTGAATATAAATGGATTTACCGGATAGCGATGAACCAACTTGCCTCCAATACTTCTCTGTACAACTAGACCAGACTACTTGCCACACTTACTAGTATTACCTGCTCTCCAGTCTCTTCAATGCCTCACGCCGGCTAAGCGGCATTAACGCATGCTGCTCCACATATTCCCTTACCCATTCTGGATTCTTCTTCGCATACTCACGCAACGCCCAGCCAATGGCCTTCTGCAAGAAAAATTCCGTCGATGCCATATGCGTATGGATCGCAAGATGCAGCAAGTCCGTATTCGTCTGAGCTTTGTATTTCAACTGGAACAGTATCCCTGTGCGGTTCAGCCACATCTGATCCGAATGAATCCAGCGATCGGCATATTCCGCCCAAGCCTCAGGGTATCGCTTCATCACCCCTCCCACTGTACAGGTTGCCAGTCCATCAACCGTATCCCACCAAGATCGGGTTACAATGAATTGCTCGATTCTATGTATATGTGCTAAATTGAAAAACTTCACTCCACCTTCTAATAGTCCCATTGCAACATAAGCAAATTCCCGCTCCTCCAGATTCCATAAATGCTGAGCTGCATGCAATATCTCTTCTGCAGACTGCGGCTTGCCGTACAACTGCGTATGCTCTTTAATCAACAGCTTGCGTACAGGCTGAGGGACGCCCAGAAACGGAAACTGATCCCGCATATAAGCGGACATTGCTGACGCTCTATCTGGATCGGCACTTGCGCGAAAGGAGTCAATAAGTGGTTCGATTGGATACACGCTCATGAGTAACTCTCCCTGCTATCGACAATTTGCAATCGTATGAAAGTCGGTGGCTGCCGCCCTAGTCTTATGCCAACCTTACTCCCAACGAATAAAAAGACACATAGATATTCTCCGCGCATCCCCCATCCACCTTCCAAGCTCGCCTATACCTATAGCACAGGAGCTGTAGCATGCGCATGGCAGTTGGCATACAACTTACGCAGGGCAGCAAGCATACTACTCCTGTGCTGAGTTTCTTCGTTTCTTCGTTACTTTGCTAATAGATTAATTATTGCGCCATGACAGCTGAACCTGCCTCGAAGACAACGCGCTGCTTCCCATCGAGAATAAGCGCCGACATCGCTTTCACTGTATCTGTCCCATAGGAAAAAATTCTTGCTGGAATAATTGACAACTACTCGCAAATCCCCCCCATACTGAGCCGACTGAACGAGGCGATCTGGAGACAGCACCTCGAATGCGGTCATCTCCCTCTGCACAGCCTTCGCATGGAAAGGTGACCATACCCTCAGATATGACGTGATCAGCCCCTTATGATTGTCCCATTCTTGCTTATCAAGATGATATAGCGGCGGCACATTGTACAGCAGCTCGTACAGCATACGTGCTGCCACCTCATCTTTTATTTTGAGACTTCCCCATTCCCAGTGATGGGTTGTAATGACCGAATCGTTGTATACCAGCTTGAATAAAGGCAGGGAGTACGCAGGATCAATATAAATGTGCTGGTACAGCTCCTTAAGCGGAACCTGCTTCGCATATTTGCCTGGGATACCGCCGTCCGGTGACCAATAGGCTCCTACATAGTAGGGGCTGTTCTTATCTTCGCGCATATCCTTATCGCTCCACTTGATGACCGGGGTTTCCAAGCCATGCGCATAGGCGATCACGCTGCTGGCAAAATCGTTTCCACCCTCGGAGCCAATGACCATATGCTTCTCCTTCGCAATATAATTCATGCGCTCAAGGCGTGCCCTCCGATCCTGCTCCTGCGTCGTGATATGCCCCAGTGTATAATCATCATAAATTTCCCCCGTTGCATCACAATCAATAAACCAGGTATTGTACAGAATGTGATCCTGCAAAATCTGCTCCACTCGCTGCTTCACACTAGGAAGCGATAAGGTCGGATTCAACTTGCGTCCGCGATTTAGGAATCCCCCTATCTTGACCCCCTTCTTATTCGTAATCGTAGCTTCTTCATACAGCGAGGCATCTGGGAAGTAAGCCGTATTCCAGTCCTTGTTCTCTTCCTTCTGGATCGAATGATACGAATCATAAGGCCCTATTAAGTATCCAAACTTCGAAGCATTCTCGACGAAGGTTGGATTCATTAATCCATCTGCCCAGTTCGGCATTCCAATCCACGCCTTAGCAATACCGGACTGCTTCATCTCAGAAATGAGTGCACTAGACTTATCCTGTCCCCATGCAGAAGGATCGTCCAGCGCTTCTCCGAATGCATGTTTCAATAAGCGCTTGTTCAGTTCATACAGCTTCTGCTCACTTAGTTTGCTCACACCAGTAGAGACAAGCTGCTGTGATTCGGCATCCAGCTTCGGGAATTGATCCGCTTGATACAACTGCTCAAGCTTCATCACCTGATTCAAGGCTCTGACCATTACCCGCTTCTGGTATGCATACACGTCATCCTTCCTGCCTTCTGCGAGTGCATTACGCAGCTCTTGACCGCCATCCTCCGTATATTGATCTGCTAGCTTCGCAATCCATGACCATATCGGAGCGTTTAGCTTCTTCTTCATGACAGGCCAATGGACATTCGTCTCAGCCAGCACATGGCTGTTCCACATATAAATATGCGGGGCGCCATATAACTTCTCAATGTCCGGATTGTCCTTCACCTTCTCCGCAAGTGTCTTGAAGCCTTGCTGCTCCTTCACATATTCCCGGTACAGCTTCGCTACTGCGACTGAATCATTGTCCGTTACATATAAGCGGAATCCATACTCTTTGTTTGGATTAATCGATGGGAACTCATGCGTAAACGACATATCAATGCTCGGTTCTGTACGGAACGAAACTTCATTGTTAAAGGGATTCTCGACCACATAGAGCAGGCCGAACTTGCTCTTATTGAGCGCCATGAAATTCATTGAGAAGGACTCGCCCCATGTCATCGTTTCTTCGTGGAGGAACTTCTTCCAATTCGGATCTTGGGCAGGGATGCGCTTGCCTTCCCATAGTGGCAGCATGTAGCTGTCTGCTTGTACCGTCGGCCATGTGAACTGTTCTGCTCCTATTGATTGAATGCGAATATCCAGGTACCCCTCCTTTTTCTGGATGGCTACCTTCACCTTGTCATCTGGATACGTCCATTCCATACGATCCGCTGTTTGCTTCACATCTCTCACATTCCGTGGCTTGATCGGAACAGAAGCATTCTCTTTTGCACCGCCGTGCTCGATCACGATATCAAATGTTGCTGGGTCAACCTGGTACGTGAATTCACGATAAGCAGCCTGTATGGCATGAACCGACTTGGATACCACTACTGCACCATCCTCCGCCTTGGCTACCTCTTGTTGGCTGCAGCCTGTGAACATACCTACAGCCATAGCTGCTGCAATCGTTGTTAGTAATACTCTTCTCATCTGTGTGCATGCCTCCTTCATCACCGCTTCTCCCCCGTACCATCAATAGAACATAGAAGTATGCCCTCGGGCACGAAGGTAGCGAATTGAATGCATGCCACATCATATCGTCCCTCTGTTACACCAGTGTGACAAAGTTGGATATGCCTTTTTTTCGATAACACGGACTCTAAACTTCATGACGTTAACATCTTCATTCCTTGCCTATCATCCTGAGCGATGGCAACAGCAAAGCGGCCTCTACATGGATAGAGGCCGCCGCATTTATTGTTACTTTTTCAGATTATCCCAAGCCTTCTGGAAGTCAGCGAACATTTTGTCCTTATCCGACTTTCCTGCGATATAGGCTTGAATTGCATTACCGAATTCTTGTGTTGCGCCATCCGGATACTTGAACCAGTTCCAGCTCAGCACTCTGTTGTCCTGGCTGTACTTCACCACTTCTGCGGCAATGTCGCCAAGGTCATCCGCTGTCGCCTGAATCGTCGACATCGCTGGAATGAACTTGAACTGTTTCGCAATGTATTCCTTGCCGATATCAGAAGATACCATCCAGCTCAAGAATGTCTTCGCCTCTTCTTTCACCTTCGAGTTCTTGTTCACTACCCAGTTGTTCGGTACGCCGACGAGGAGCTTATCGTTCTTCGCTGCATTATCATCGATTGGCATAGGGAGTACACCCAAGTTCAATTTTGGATCAATGCTGTCGATTTGCACTTGTGTCCAGTTACCTTGCTGCATCATCGCCGTCTCACCCTTAGCAAACAGCGTTACTTGTGTATTGTAGTCCGTAGTGAGCGGATTTTTATTTCCGTATTTCACCGTCAGATCGAGCAGCTTCACCCATTTCTCGAATTCTGGGTTGCCTTGGAATTTCGCACTGCCGTCACTAAGCGCCTTAATAAATGAATTTGGGTCTGCTTGTTGTGCAAACGGCACGTTCAAGTTGTGAATACCGAGAATCCACCATTCCTGATAACCATTCGAGAAAGGCGTAATGCCCGCTGCCTGAAGCTTCTTCGCTGCGTCTTCAAGCTGATTCAGCGTCTTCGGCATCTCTGTAATGCCTGCCTTCTGGAATAAATCCTTATTGAAGATCAAGCCGTATCCCTCTAAGTTCATCGGCATGCCGTACAGCTTGCTGTCCTTCGTCATAGGCTCCTTAGCAAGAGGAATGACATCCTTCACCCATGGCTCCGCAGACAAGTCTTCCAGATGATCTGCCCACGTAATCATCTCTTGATAGCCGCCATTGTTGAATATATCAGGAGCATCGTTGCTTGCGAACTTCGCCTTCAATGCTGCGCCGTAATCCGCACCGCCGCCCACTGTCTGAATATCGAGTTTAATATTCGGATGAGTCTTCTCGAACTCGCCCTTTAGGCGGTTGAGAGCCTCAGCAATCTCGACTTTGAATTGAAATATCTTAACCGTCTTTACTTCTTGATTTCCCTTCCCTTGATCGCCGCTAGAGCCCGTTGTTCCTCCATCGCTCTTCGATCCACATCCCGCCAGCATAACGGATACTGCCAACATCATTAACAAAGACCATTTCGCAACTCGCTTCATTGCAAGACCTCCCTTTGTCTTTTTCCCTTTTCATTCATTCGGTTTCTATACCAATTTCCTCACTGTACCATTTCCACATGTTCCACAACTCATTCGTTGGAACCATCAACAACCCAGCAGCATAATTGGCTAAGGTTAACTACCAGTGGTTCTTACCGCTTGCTGCATCTTGATTATAGCCCTTGTTTTGCAAGCGGTTACACAGAGAGAATTGACCGATTAGGTGGAATTCATTGATCGATTCATGTACTAATTACCCCTTGACCGAACCGGCAGTAATCCCTTCGATAATATACTTCTGCATCGCCAAGAAGAAGATCACGATCGGCGTTATGCCAAGCACGAGTGCTGGCAGTGCGAGATCCCACTGCTTCGTGAACTGTCCGAAGAATGCATATGTTGCGAGCGGAATCGTCCGCAGGCTGGCACTCTGCAGCATAAGCGATGGCAGCAAGTAGTCATTCCAGATCCATAAGCTATTTAGAATCGCAACCGTAACGAACATCGGCTTCAGCAGCGGAAATACAACCTTCCAGAACACGCCATAGGGTGAACAACCATCCACGACAGCAGCTTCTTCAATCTCAAGCGGAACGGATTTAATGAAGCCGTGGAACAAGAATACCGACAGCGGCGCTCCAAATCCTAGATAACACACAACCAGCCCTAGCATACTATCGGTTAGCTTCAACGTTCCCGTTACCTTCACAAGAGGAATCATGATCGATTGGAACGGGATGACCATTGCCGCAACGAACAGCATGAACAACGTTCGATTGAAGCGCGTATTGTGGCGAACCATCCGATATGCCGCCATAGCGCTTGTTAAGCCTACGAGCAGAACGCTTACTACCGTAATAAGCAATGAATTGGTGAATGCTTGCGGGAACTTCGTCATATCCCATGCCTTCTGATAGTTCGCCCATTCGAACGATTCCGGCCAGCTTGCCGCGTTGGACAGCAGATCCCCGAAGGACTTCACCGAATTGACGAGCAAGAAGTAGAACGGGACAAGGAAGACAAGCCCTACAATAACCATCAAGACTTCTAAAATAAAGGTTCGCATATTGTATGATTTAATGGCTTCCATTACATATCAACCTCCTTGCTCTTCGTGATGCGCACTTGGATGAGCGTAATGGCAGAGACAATCAAGAAGAATACGAGCGCCTTCGCTGTGCCGAGGCCGTATCGATTGTTCTGGAATGCTTCTAAGTAAATGTTAAGCGCAACCGATTCTGTTGATTTGAACGGGCCGCCCTTCGTCAGTGACAAGTTCAGATCGAACATCTTGAACGACCAAGAGATCGCTAAGAACAAGCATACCGTTACAGCCGGCATAATCAGCGGGATGATAATATTGCGCAGCACCTGTCCACGGGTTGCCCCGTCAATTTCTGCGGCTTCCAGCACGTCTTTGGGCACATTCATCATTGCTGCAATATAGATAACCATCAAGTATCCGGCAGTCTGCCAGACAAATACGATAATGATTCCCCAGAAGGCCGTTGTCTCGTCACCGAGCCACGGCAGGTTGAAAAACTCAATCCCAGTCATCTCTCCTACCGCTGCAAATCCCTTAATGAAAATGAACTGCCAGATGAAGCCGAGCAGCAAGCCCCCGATGACATTCGGCATAAAGAACACCGTCCGCAGCACGTTGCGCAGCTTCAGCTGTCTCGTCAAAATATAAGCCAGCGCGAAGCCGAATAAATTCGTTAGTATAATGCCGACGACCGTAAATCGTGTCGTAAACCAGAAGGCTGGGAAGAAATCCGAGTCCTTCGCAAATACTTGAATGAAATTATCGAGCCCTACCCACTTCACAGTACCCGCGACTCCATTCCAATCGGTGAAGGAATAGTACATGCCAAGCACAAAAGGAATTGCGACGATAAGGGTAAAAAAGAATGCCGCAGGTCCGATGAAAAAGACTTGCTGCAGGGCTTGAGATGATCGTTTACGCGACATCCGACTCTCTCCTTTTCAACAGAAATAATAGAGGTTATTCGTTCTTGTTGCTTTCAGTATGCACGCTAATGTAAACGGTTACCACAGATGGTCTTGAACGAAAAGGTGGAATATATTGACCCCCTCCTCATGTAAGCGTTACACTGTGGATCTGAGGGGGCGATTGCATGCGTTGGAACAGTATTCGAACCAAACTTATTTTATTTATGCTCATTGCGACCATCGTCCCGACTGTAGCAACGATGATCATTTCATACAGCTATACGACAGATTCACTGGAGAAGCGCGCCATTGAGCAGAACCATCAGCTTATGTTCCAAGGGAAGACGAACTTAGCGAATTTCGTGGACAATTTGAACCGCGCCTCCTTAACGATCTATACCGACTATGAATTTTATCGCCAGCTGGACAGAGGCTATGACGATTACACATTCGATTCCTACACCTATGTCACGCTGCAAAATATGGCATCATCCATGAACGGAATATGGCAGGTGTACTTCTATCGCACCGAAACGAAGCGCGCCTCGCTGGTCATTCAGAGCGTGCCTCGGCGCATCTATGATGCGAAGCTCTATGAGGATACAGCCCGCTATGCGGAGGACGGCATTCAGATGCAGCCTACGCATTTAAGCCATACGTACGGGTTCTCCTCGTCACCGTTCTTCTTCCCGAGTGTACAGGTATTCACCTTGCACCGGCCGATTTACCGCATCCCTGCTAACGATCGCATCGGGATGCTGTCAGTCGATGTGAAGCTTGATTCGCTCGCTCAAATTGTGGATCAACTGTACACACAGGAGCAGGAAAGCATCTATCTGCTAGATGACTCTGGACACGTATTCTACGCAGATGACAGACAAATCATTGGACAGCAGCTCGAAGCAAGCTGGTACAACCGCGAACAAATCAACAAGATGGAGAGCGGTCACTTCGAGCAGGATGGAGCCATCTTCATTCATGAGCGCGTCACGACGCCACTGGCGAATTGGACGCTCGTGAAGAAGATACCGAAATCGTACTTGCTCCAGGAAGCGAATCAGGCCGCAGTCATTAACATGCTGCTCATCGCCCTGTCGCTGATTGTCATCATTATTGCTACGATCGTCGTATCGTTCCGCATTACGAAGCCGATACGTCAGCTCGTCCGCTACATCAACCAAGTGCAGACAGGGAACTTGCGCGTAGATATCCAGCCTGTCAGCAACGATGAGATTGGCGTCGTGCTGAAACGATTCCGCAATATGATGGATATGATCAACAACCTTATTTTGCGGGAATATCAGCTTGAGCTTGCGAACAAATCAAATCAGCTCAAAGCGCTGCAGGCCCAGATTAACCCGCATTTCATGAACAATGCGCTGCAATCGATTGGAACACAGGCGCTGCAGCATAATGCGCCTCATATTTATAAGCTTGTCACCGCGCTGGGCAAGATGATGCGCTACAGCATGTACACGGACAAGAGCACGGCAACTGTGCAAGAAGAGCTTGAACACGTGAAGGCCTATTTGCAGCTGCAGTTGCAGCGATTCGAAGACACTTTCCAAGCCTTCTTCGACATCGACGAGCGAACGCTGGACAACCAAGTACCGAAGATGACGATGCAGCCTCTCGTCGAGAACTATTTCAAGCACGGAATAGACCGTTCCGTACCGAGTGGGCAGATTGCTATTCGCACTAGATATATCGAGCGGACAGAACAAGCACAAGGAATGGTTATAGTTGTCCCCTATCTGCAGCTGATCGTTGAAGATAACGGTCGAGGCATGACCTTGATGCGCCGGATCGAACTAAACGAGAGGCTGAAGGAGGTACATCCGGAGCAGTTGGGCACACGAACAAGCCATACTTTATCACGGGACGAATTCGTCTCGGATTCCTCATCTGGCTCGCCGTCCAGCATTGGGCTGGTCAATGTGCTCGCCCGGCTGCAGCTGTTCACCGACGGCAAATCTACGATGAGAGTCGAAGAGCAGGAGCCCCAAGGTACTCGTATTGTTATAGAGCTGGAATTGGAGCGTGAGAACTAACATGATGAAGGCATTAATCGTAGACGATGAGAAGCACGTACGGGAAGCAATCCGATTGCTTGTAGATTGGGACACACATGGGATTGATACGATTATGGAGGCTGCGGACGGCGAGCAGGCAGTCGAACTGATTCATCAGCACAAACCTCAACTGGTCATGACCGATATGATGATGCCGACCATGAGCGGAACAGCGCTTATGGAGTGGATGAGCCGCCATGCTCCTTCAAGCAAGATCATTGCCATCAGCGGGCATGATGATTTCACACTCGTTCGCCATGCTATGCAGCATGGTGGCATGGATTATATATTGAAACCAATCGACCCCGATGCAGTCAATAACGCCATCGGCAAAGCGGTCGCCGCATGGAAGCAAGAGGAGGACGTTCGCCAATCAAGCCAGCAGCAGCGCATGCAAGCCAACGAATTCAAGCCAATGCTGGCTGAGAAGCTGTGGTCTGGTTTATTGGATGATCCTTATGTCTATGAAGGAAATGTGCGCAGATTGCAGCGCGAGTTCCATCTCCCCGGAACCATCACGTGCGCTCGGCTTGCCGTAGCTCGAATTCACGCAGGGCACGTCAATTGGCGTGGGAGATTCGGCGATAATAGACAGCTGCTATTCTACTCGCTTGTCAATATTGCCGATGAGCTGCTGAACGGCAAGACTTACGCATCGAATGTGCGGCGTAATCACGCATCGACTTGCGGCACCGCTTTCCGCTATGGCGCCTCGGAAGGCGAGCTTATTATCGTCATGTGGGGCTCTCCCATAAGGCTAGAGGCTGTGCTGGAACAACTGAATGCCGGGCTTGAACAGACCTTCAAGCACCGACTGCACTTCGGTGTATCGAGTTCATTCTCCCTGCCCGCAGGAATCTCCGCCGGATATGCCGAAGCCAAACATGCGTTAATGCATCGCAATTTGCTCATGCACAGAACGCATATCCATAAGTCTAAGGTTACAACGGAATCATTAGCGGATGAGACCGCGCGAATCGCTTCTCCCCCTCTGCATGCGGGAGCCTCCAAGCAGCTCCGACTTGCCTCCTTCGAGGAGGAATGGAGACTCGCTCTGTTAAGCGGGCATGAAGAGCAGCTCCGCCAGACCGTGCACGCCTTCATCGAAGCACAGAAGCAGCTGCCGCAATTGACCCCGGATATGCTTATCGGCTGGATGAAAGAGTGGGAAGCCTTTCGTGTACGGATGGAGCAAGCCGCCGCTCCAGATGCCGCTTCAATTGAAGAGATGCACGCTGTTGCACCAGATCAGCTATCTATTCACTTCCATTGTCCCGAATGTATGGATGATTTCTCATGGAGCGACTGGGGGCTGGCATGGCTATCTTCCCTCACTCAGCTGTCCGGCCTGCTGATGCAGCAGAAGAAGGAAGAACAGCACATCATTTATGATATCGCCAAGTACGTGGAGCAGCACTATCATGAGGAGGTATCGCTGCAGGATATCGCGCAGCGCTTCTATGTAAGCCGTGAATACATCTCTCGCAAATTCAAGCAGCAGCTCGGCATTAACCTGTCGGACTATATTACGAATATTCGCATGGACAAGGCGCTGCGGCTGCTGCTCAACCCCCCATCTTCGCATCGCTCAGGTGGCTGAGATGATTGGGTATCAGGATGAGAAATACTTCAGTAAAGTGTTCAAGAAAACACAAGGTATATCACCGAACACGTATCGCAAGCAGCAAATGAATCCATAACCGTACTGTTATGCAAAACAGGGGCGTCCCCTGAGCAGTAACGAATGCTACCGTCAAATAACGCCCCTTCTCTTATTATAAGAACACAGCTATTACTAGGGGCATAGCTATGCTATGCATCTAATCAGCTATGTACACAACCTACATCCTGAGCAATTCAACCGCTAATTTGTTTCCCCGACTGGTGGTTCAAATGCCGTCCTTCCCGAAGCAGCACGTGCCTTCCAAGCGTTCCCGCAAGAAGCAGCATACATACGCCAAGAAGCATCGCAAGCCCCCACGTCTGGAACCACATCGGCAGCCCCTTAATCTCGTCAAACAGCAAGCCGCCAACTATCGGACCAACGAAAGCAGCCATACCGGTAATCGCTGAATACATGGCAATGAACATCGGCCGTTCGGTCTTTGGCGTATCGCCAATAATGAAGTTGAATGCCATTTGGTTGAAGCCGCCTACCCCAATCCCAACTAAGCTGTGTGCGATGAGCAGCGCCGTGAATGTCGGAATCCATGCCGTAAGCGACCAAGCCACACAAGACATAGCAATGATCGGCAGTGTACACAACAGCAAAAACTTATTGCTGTACTTTGCGTTCAAATTGCCCCATACATAGAGGCTGCACATGCCTACTACCGTCTGTACAACTGTTATGATCGACACTTGATCATAGCCAACCCCCAGCAACTCCAGCATCATATAGGAGAAGAAGGGCAATATCATATTTTGAAACAGCAGCCAAACTGACAAGAACAGCACTGGCATCATAAATGCACGATCACGTAGCGGCTTCTTCACCATCGACATCAGGTTCGTTTCTGTCGATCGCGTCATCGGCAAGTTCGGGTAGAAGAAGAACATGCCTATATTGCACAGCGCAAATACCAAGCTCATCATAAATATAATTTCGAAGCCTTTCCCTCCTGGATAGGCGCTCAAAATCTGCCCGCCAATAAACAGTGTTAAGCTCCCTACCGCGTTGACAATCGTATTGCGGATACCGAAGTATCTTCCTCGAACCGAAGCTGGAACCATATCCCCCATAAAGTTCGTCCATATGATACCCGCTCCCGCATTGGCAACGAACGCCACCGTATACATGATCATATACACCGTGATCCACAAGCTCTTGTCGAATAGAAAAGGAATCAATCCTGTTGCCGCCCACGTAAGTCGATGCACAGCAACTAACCCAATCAGCGTCCACTTCGGTGAATGTACCCGTTGCAGCATGTAAGCAATCGCAATCTGCAAGACATTCACAAATGTCGTGATGGACAGTATAAATCCGATCTGACTTGAGGATGCGCCTAAATACAATAAGTATCCGGTTAGGAACGGGCCGCCGAGCAAAGTAAGAGTAACGACCGCGTTAGCTCCCTCCAGTGTGCCTATCCACAAATACTTCCGACTGTCGGAAAATTTGCGCTTATGACGTGGCTTGGTAGTAAGAATGACCATGCACACTCCTTATACGTGTTAGGTACCGCCCGAAAGCGGTTACTTTGTGAAATCACCGTCATTCTACTCTGTGGCATCATCATCGTCAATCAAGACTGCTGCGTGGCAGCACCGAAATTTCAACATCGCAGCCACATGATCCTCCTCAAAGAGGAGCATTCGCTTATTAGGTAGAAATTACGGCGTTAATCTCGTGTTTCCTTATGTAAGGCCCGTCCCTTCTTCCACCACGCAATCATGAGCAACAGCAGCGGGTACACCAGCAGCACCGTTGCAGAGAACAGCGGCTCCGTTGTCATGAATAGATCCACCATGTCCTGCAAATTGTCAGATATCCAAAAGCTCATGGCGACGATCAGTACGCCAAGCGGAAAAATAATCGGCCGATAATCCTTCAACTTCAACCATTGAGCAGTTCCAAGTACAAGGGTGTAGTACCAAGCAGCAATTTGCACGAACCCACCCAGCACCCACAGCACAACCACGATTGCTTCTACATGCTCAAAAAAGTCGGCAAGGCTGATATAACGAGATGCCACAAATACCGGAAATGTAAACATCGACGTTAACGAACCGAATAAGAACAAGCATAATAAATTCGTAACGACCATCGTGATTAGCATAAATATTACAGGGGCTACACTCCATTTCCAACGGCTGCGCTTGCCTATCGCAAAGGGGAGGAAAAAGCCAACCAACACGAATTCCAAAAACCAGGTTGCCGGCGTTATCGACCCATGCAAAATTGGTTTCCACCCATTATTTAGTATGGGGAACATCTCCATACCGTTCAATACAGGAAGAAGGAACAACGGGATGCACAGCAGCAAGACCATGAACAAAGGTGCAATAATCAATGCGAATTTCCCTATAACTTCAATCCCTCCTCGAATCGCTACCGCGCATACGAAAATGAGCACCGTATTTATGAGCATCTCTGGTGTACGCAGCAGCAGCGAGCCCACGATGAACTCCCCATACTCCCGCAGTATGGTTCCTGCCCCATGCAGCAGATAGAACATCAGGATCCCATTTGCTATCGCCCCTGCCCAACGGCCAATGAGGGTCGGCCCATATTCCACCATCGTCTTGTCGGGAAAGTAGTGGTTTAGCCGCATTCCGACATAGAGCGAAATAAATCCCGCTAAAGAACTGATCATTGAAGTCAGCCATGCATCGCGTCCGGCTATCTGAGAGGCTACCGTCGGAATCACGAGCACTGCAGTAGCACATACCATTAAGTACATCAGCATACATAGCTGCGGCCATGTTATTTTCCCTTGTTCCATCCCCCTGCAACCTCCCTTTTCCTTAGGATCAAGACGGGTGTTTCAACCACAACAGCAGCGGCTTATAGATGAAATCTATCCATTGGCGCGGAGTTGTCCGTTGCGGGAATTCACTGACTAACAGCACGACAAGCCACGCCAGACTCCAAATAAAAACAAAAACTCGCTTTTCTCGAATAGACGTCCTGCTTCGAATTCTCCACTCAAATATAAAATTTGCGAGAAGCAGAAGCCCCATACCCGATAAAAAATAGACTCCCATTATTGAAACCCTGCTTTCTGCTCGATCGTACTTGTGATACTGCCCGGCCGTTCAATAACGGCATGTACGCGTACTTCTGTCCTCATATCGGCATAAATCTTTTCCCAATTGGATCGGATTTGATTCTTCCACTGAGCAGGATATTTTCGATGTACACGAGATGCGAATCCGAGCACATCCGTATTCAGTCTCTGCTGCGTCGTCTTGATGGATTGTTTGATGAGGTGTTCAATGTTCGCCTCCGTTTTTGATTCCACTTGTTTCGTCTGATCCGCATCCGATACGTCCAGCTTCGTGTTGTTCTGGATCATGTCCAAAAAGGCGACTAGCTTCACGCGCATCGTCAGTTGCTTGCCGTCCCAGTAGGGGTCAAATGTAATGGAATTACGATGAACGCGCAGGGACAAACAGTCCTTGCTATCTCCTTCTTTACAAAAAGAAACAGTTAACCGCTTCTTCTCGCCACGCAGCCACATCACGCCAATCATGTCTTGACCGCCAATCTCTCCAACATAGCGATCCTTCTTAAAAACGGCCAACTTTTCAATAGAAGGAGCCTGAACGCCAAGCTCGCTCTCCTTCCATTCAGCGTATGGCGCAAAAGCCATAGTCGAGTCTCCAGCCATCATTTTCATATAATCAAGCATCGTCACATTCCATATGGATCGCGATTTCCCCAAATCTTTGAATAATTCAGCGACATCGTGATGAAGCTGCGGCAATGACTTCAGGACTTCGCTTGCCTTGCTGTCCGCAATAAACAGCAGTGCATTCTCCCGTGGATTCTGATATCGAAGGAAAAAGTCGAAATGTTTAAGTAATCCCTCTTCAGCTAATTTTTTGCTGATGACATACACTTCGGTCTGACCCCAGAAAATATATCGCGGCATCTTATTTTGCAGCTTAAATACCGCCTCACCAAGTGTCTTTGCTTTAGCAGAGAATACAGTGGTCGCGCCTCCGCCGCCATTTTTTTTACTATCGCCAGGCGTCGCTCCACCACCTCCTCCTTCTTTTGGAATGTAAACCAGCAAGGTCATCTTTACATCGCCATCTCCGTCCTTGTCCAATCCAGCGGCAAGAATGATCGAAAGCTGCTCAATTTCCGTCCGATCCCAGCAACCGGCCAAGAGCAACCCTAACAAACACAGTACGACCAGTCTGACTATGTTCCGAGAGCTGTGCAAGCCCATACTTTCACCTCTTTTCTCCGTATTGCCGCTGTATAGCAAGGCTTTGTTTAATTTATTTTCATAGACCTCCCTTATGTCTTTGACCTATCTTCTCCCTCGTTTATCCCTGCCGACGCCATACGCTCGATCTGCGTATCCTCACTCCACACGGGAACGCGAAGCAGTATATCCTTCAGCTCATTTTTACGCATAGGAGCAATACCCGATAAATAGGGAACACCAAATGATTTGAGCTTCAATAGATGCGTCGCAAGCAAAATAACTGCCATTATCAGCCCAAACAAGCCGAGAAATCCCGAAAATAGCATAATCGGAAAACGCAACATCCGTACCGCTATGCCCATGTTGTAATGAGGCACAAGGAACGAGGATACGCCCGTAATGGATACGACCATTACCATCGGTGCAGATACAAGTCCAGCCGATATTGCCGCTTGACCGATAACGAGCGCACCCACGATGCTGACCGCAGAACCAACCTGCTGCGGCAGACGTGCGCCTGCTTCGCGAATTGCTTCGAACATGATTTCCATTAACAACGCCTCAACAAGTGCTGGAAATGGAATCTGGCTACGTGCCCTCGCCATCGTTAATATCAACTCGGTGGGTATCATCTCTTGGTGGTACGTAATAATAGCGACATAAAGGGATGGTCCGAGCAGTGAAATAATGAAACAAATATAGCGCAACCAACGGATGACAGTCCCGAAGTAATGGCGATGATAGTAGTCCTCCGGCGACTGCATGAACGATGCCCACAGTCCTGGAGCGATGAGAACGACAGGTGAACCATCCACAATGATAACAATCCGTCCCTCCAACAAGTGGGAGGCAGCTACATCCGGACGCTCGGTCGTTACGATTTGGGGAAATAGATAAGCAGGCTTATCCTCCAGACATGCTTCTACATACCCGCTGTCCAGAACGCTTTGCAAGGAGATTCGTTGCAAGCGCCTACGTACCTCTTCCACTAATTCGGGATCAGCAATCCCCTCAATGTAGGCATACCGGATTTCGGTGTGGGTCAACGCGCCGCGCTTTAATGACTCCATTTTTAATTGTGGTGTTCTGATACGGCGACGTAGCAAAGCAACATTTGTCTGCAATGTCTCTACGAACCCATCACGCGGGCCGCGAATGACGGATTCGGCAGTCGGTTCTGATACACCGCGCTTGTCAAACTTTATAGCATCTACGGTGAAGCCGGCTGCTGCCCGATGCGGAATGAGAATCGCCAAGCCTGATAGGATCGCTTCTACCGCAGTCTCCATAGAATAAATCGGCGTCACCTTCACAGCCGTGACGGTTCGCAGAATATCCTCTACCAGGACATTAGCGGAGTCTGTCTGGTCCGGATAACGCTGCTTCAACGGTTCAATAATATGTTCGTCCAGCATCGCCGTATCCGTTAGACCATCCAGATAGCATAAGGTAGCCTTCTTGCCTCCCTGCAATTCGAAGTTGTAAAAAATCATGTCTTCACACTGCTGAAAGCAATCTTTCAAGAAGGCAACATTGTGTTCTCCATAGGAGGACCATTCCACATTTTGCGGCATACCTGCTTGAGCAGTTCCGTTATGCTGCTCTTCTGTTGTAAGCATATATCCCCTCCTCCTTCGAAGTTCCCTGCACTGAATACCGACTCTGTACCGAGTCTCCATCTTCTCCAATATAGGTTTACATGTTCAACAGAAAATTATGAGTTGACAACGAGATTTGAGCATGATATATTTATCTCGAATTAAAGATATTACTTTTCAAGATATTGAAACTCCTTACCATAAAGGTGGTGAATGACAGATGACCAGACCTCGTACGGATGCATTTGATTCCGAGATTCAGCAATCACTGAAGCTGTTCGTTGTCCTATCCCGCGCATCTAGGGCACTGATGGATTACGCCCAGCAGGATATGAAGCATTATGAGCTCAACCCGTCCGAATTTGCGGTCATGGAATTGCTCTATCATAAGGGTTCAACCCCTATCCAGCAGATTGGCGGCAAGATTTTGCTAGCAAGCGGCACAATGACCTATGTGATCGATAAGCTCGTGAAGAAGGGGTTCCTGCAGCGAAGACCTTGCGAGAAAGATCGTCGCGTCATATACGCTGAACTGACACCTGAAGGAGAAGCCGTCATTGGCGACATATTCCCACGGCATGCGAAGGCCCTTCATGAGGCAGTGAATGGAATGTCTACGGAAGACAAGGATCAACTTATCAGCTTGCTAAAACAACTGGGACAGAGCGTCCCTTCACCGAAGTAGCCCTTTTCAACAGAGAAGGGTATTCCTTCGGACTAATATCTCGAATTCAAGATTCTTGGTACAAGTATTATATAATCAAATTGAACATTACTTTAGGAGGAATAAAAAATGTTGGCAGATTACGGTTTATTGATTATTCGTCTCGTTATTGGATTGACGATGATGGGACACGGAGCACAGAAGCTATTCGGATGGTTTGGCGGTTACGGAATTAAAGGTACAGGCGGCTGGTTCGAGTCTATCGGAATGCGTCCTGGTCCGCTTATGGCACTGATGGCTGGATTAACCGAGCTTGCTGGCGGCTTGCTGTTCGGACTCGGCTTCCTCACATGGCTTGGCGCAGCGTTTATTGTCGGTACAATGCTTGTTGCGATTGTGAAGGTCCATGGAGCGAACGGCTACTGGGTAACTTCGAACGGGATTGAATACAACGTGATACTGATCGCAGCTGCTATCGGTGTTGCACTGATTGGCGCAGGCTCTTTGTCTCTGGATGCATTGCTGTAACTTCAGCATTATCCAATCATTAATCTTTCACTAACACAATTATTCAATGACTCTGTTCATCAAGGCATACAACTACGGAACCTAATCATACAGAATATGAACCATAGTGGGAGGACTTTACAATGAACACAACAATGAAACGTTCCATCCAACGCGCTGGAGACCGCTATCATAACAACCATGGTTGGTTGAAGACATACTTCAGCTTCTCCTTCGCTGATTACTATGATCCAGAAAATATGCACTTCAGCGAACTGCGTGTACTAAATGATGACTATATTGCGCCGGGTACTGGTTTCGGTCTGCACCCGCATAAAAACATGGAAATCGTAACCGTCGTCTTGAAAGGTGAACTGGAGCATAAAGACAGCACAGGCAACCGCGAAATTATCGTGCCTGGTCAAATTCAACGCATGAGCGCCGGAACAGGGATCTACCATGGTGAAGCGAATGCATCCAGCTCTGAACCCCTTGAATTGCTGCAATTGTGGTTTATGCCGGAACGACTCGGGATCGACCCATCCTATGAGACGCATACGTACGGCCTGGAATCTATCCAGAACCGACTGCTTCCGGTCGTATCCAATCACGCCGAAGAGCTTGGAACTGCCCATATCCATCAAGATATGACGATGTATTTGGGCCAATTCCCAGTGGGAGAAGAAGTGACTATTGAGCAGCGACCGAACCGCTCCCTGTATGTATTCGTGATGGAAGGCGAAGTTGGCTTCGAAGACGGTGAAGTATTGCATCGTCGTGATGCAGCCCGAATCGAGAATGCCGGTTCGATGAAGCTCCACTTCAAACCGGGTACTCATGTGATGGTCATCGATTTGCCTTAATACATTCTCTCTCTCTTGCCCCCTTCCCTTAATAAACAAGAGATGCGCCAATGCGCATCTCTTGTTTCATTTATATCCACATCTGCAACTGAAGCTGCCTACACAACTGCATCAGTGTCCTACTCTCTTTTACTCTAACCTTGTGTTGTTATCGTAGCACGTCTACGATTCCATCAACAATTGTCTTAGCCGCTTGTTCTTGAAAAGTTTGCGACTTCATTCGCTTCTCATCATCACGATTGGAGATGTATCCAAGCTCAAGTAGAATCGACGGTCTTGAATTATCCCGCAGCACCATGTAATCTCCTACATGGACACCGCGATCTCGCATATTGAAGCTCTGCTTCAGATGCTCATGCATCGTGTTGGCAAGTTGCCAATGGTTATCGTCATAATAGTAGGTCGTCATTCCTTCTGCTTCTCCCGTGTCGAAAGCATCATAATGGACGCTCACATAGAGATCCGCTGACTTCTCTTCAGCGACGTCAATTCGCTGCTGCAAAGATACCGTCTCGTCCTGCTCTCGTGTGACCACGACCTGTGCGCCTGTCCGTCGCTGAAGCTCGCGCTTAATCGCCTGAACCGTCTGCAGCGTAACATCCTTCTCGAGGGTTCCTTGCTGGCCAACCGACCCTGAATCGTGTCCCCCATGGCCTGGGTCAAGAACAATCGTTTTTCCTACTAATTGCTGCCCTCCACCTTCTGGTGATCGTAGAAGGACATGCTCTTCTTGCGAACCGTGTACATCCTGCATATAAACATAAGTCGAGAGCCCCAAGAATAGGAGCGCCGATAAACATACCATGGTCAATCTTTTCATTCGTAGACTACCTCTTCCCTGCTCTATCGATCTCGTTGATGAAACTAGTTTACTAGCCTCATATCAAGATGAGATAAAGATCGGGTAAAGAAAAAAGCCACTTTCTTGGAGAAAGTGGCTACAGCAGCGCTTTCATTGTTATTGCTGCCTCTTATACTAGTAAAATTGACACAACAATTACCAAGAACTACAATTCAACCATAGTTATATTCTGTATACTAAGGAGAATATTATGACCTACACTGAATGGGACTTATCTGAATATGAGGATCCTGCATTATATGATATGGAAAATAAGGGCTGCCCGGAGTTATCCCTGCTCCTCTCGCAGATTCAGCAGCAAGCCGTGGGAACCGGCCCTATTGTTGATTTGGCTTGCGGCACAGGACGCTTAACCATACCGGTTGCCGAAGCAGGTTATGCCGTGATCGGTATTGATCTTCACGAAGGAATGCTGGAGCAAGCCCGTGCGAAGGCGTCACCACGTTCAGACATAAGCATCCAATGGATGCAGCAGGATCTAACGGCATTGAATCTGGTCACAGAAGCACCTTTTGCCTATATGGTGGGCAATTCATTTCAACATTTCCTAACCAATGAGCTGCAAAATCGACTCCTGCAGTCAGTCCGCAGCCTGCTTACAGATAACGGGATATTCGTCTTCGATACACGCTTTCCAACCTCGGACGAGCTGCTTCAACCGCAGGAGGAAGAATACTGGCGCTCCATACCTATTGGATCGCAGCAGCGATGCGATGTGTATACGCTAGCGGTATACGACCCTGTGACACAAATTCAGCATTATACGATAATCCGCCGCTTCCGTGAAGGAGAGAAGACAGTGATGGAACGTACATCGACCATTCATCTTCGATACACGTATCCACAAGAGCTGGCAAGACTTCTGGAATTGAACGGGTTTGAACTTCTTCATTTATATGGAAATTGGTCTGCCGAGCCGTTGCAAGCTTCATCATCAATGATCGTCATCTGCCGCAAGGTGTAGAAGCATGTACGAAAGCATCAATTCGCTTTGTGAATCATATATTTGTTTCATTGTTCAACAGACTACACACATTCAGGAATAAAAAGGAATCTATGATTTTTACACATGCAGGTAGCTTCATTATCCAGTACAATAGGATAAGTAACCGTTAGGTAAATGATTTTGTTGAAGGAGGATTTCACGAATGGACACTGCACTGCGTGCACAGCAGGCCTACGATGCGTGGTTGAACGATGCGCACATCGATGAGGCGACGAAGGCAGAATTGCAGCAGATTGCTGGCAACGAACGAGAAATTACAGACCGTTTCTATAAAGACTTGGAATTTGGTACAGGTGGCTTGCGCGGCGTGATTGGCGCGGGGAGCAACCGCATGAATGTATATACAGTAGGCAAAGCAACTCAAGGTCTTGCCCAATATTTGAAGGCAGAAGAAGCTGCTCCTTCCGTCGCGATCGCTTACGACTCTCGCCACTTCTCTCCAGAGTTCGCGCTTGAAGCGGCCTTGGTTCTAGCGGGCAATGGCGTAAAGGCATATGTGTTCGAAAGTCTGCGCCCTACTCCTGAGCTGTCCTTCTCTGTGCGGAACCTAAAGGCAAGCGCAGGCATCGTGGTAACGGCAAGCCACAACCCGCCAGAGTACAACGGGTACAAAGTATACGGCAACGATGGTGGACAAATCACGCCACATACAGCATCACGCGTCATTGCTGAAATTCGCGGCATCGAATCATTCGCGAGCATTCAGAAGCTTAGCCGCGAGGAAGCAGAAGCACAGGGACTCCTCGTGTGGCTTGGGCAAGAGATGGACGAAGCATATATAAATGCCGTGGCTTCTGTCAGCCAAAATGAAGATATCATTCGCTCATCTAGCGATTCGTTCCGTGTACTGTTTACGCCGCTTCATGGTACAGGCAATAAGCCCGTACGCGCCGTATTGGATCGCATCGGCTTCCAGCAGGTTCGAGTCGTGGCAGAGCAAGAGCTGCCAGACGGCAGCTTCCCTACCGTGAAGTCGCCAAACCCTGAAGAGCGCGAGGCATTCAGCATTGCAATCGAGCAGGCTAAATCTTGGGATGCGGACATTATCATGGGTACAGACCCGGATGCAGACCGCATGGGTGCTGTTGTGAAGAATGCGGACGGTGAATATGTCGTGCTGACCGGCAACCAGTCCGGAGCGATTATGGTGCATTATTTGCTGGACGCGATGAAGACCAAGGGGACATTGCCGGCGAACGGAGCTGTGATCAAAACGATCGTAACGAGTGAGCTCGGTGCAGCAATCGCTCAATCCTTCGGCATGACTGTATTTAACACGCTCACTGGCTTCAAATATATCGGCGAGAAAATGACAGAATTTGATCGCACAGGCGAGCATACCTTCATCTTCGGCTACGAAGAAAGCTATGGCTATTTGGCAGGCAACTATGCACGCGATAAGGATGCTGTTATCGCAGCTATGCTCATCAGTGAAGCTGGTGCTTATTACAAAGCACAGGGCAAGACACTGTACGAGATTCTACAAGATTTGTATGCGCAGCATGGTCATTATCTCGAAGGACTGCAAACACGTACGTTGAAAGGTGTAGAAGGTGTAGCGATCATTCAAGGCATTATGAATAATTGGCGTGAAGATGCTCCTTCCACAGCAGGCGGTGTGGCTATCACCTTAACGGAAGACTTCGCACAAGGTCTGTATGATCTGCCGAAGGAAAATGTACTGAAGTTCCACCTCGAGGATGGCAGCTGGTTCTGCCTCCGTCCATCCGGAACGGAACCGAAGATTAAGATGTACTTCGCCGTGAAGGGCTCGACTGGCGAAGATGCTGCGGCACGCTTGCAGCGCGTATCGGAAGACGTAATGTCGCGTATCGATGCATTTATTCAAGCGCAATCTTAATATCCATTATTGTGTTAATCAAATAGATATATTTTACGCCGTCCTGGCTTTCTCTACAGGACGGCGTTATCATGCTTGCATCCTGCATCAAATCGGTTCATACTAAAATGATGAACAGGCTTTAGTGATGAAAGGAGCAATCCCATGCAACAGGAAACGTTAGAATTATTCCGCACGCTGACGGAATTCCCTTCTGCTCCCGGCTTCGAACGGGAACTGCGTGCCTTGGTAAAAACCGAATTATCCAAATATACAGATGAATTCGTGCATGATGCACTCGGCAGTGTCTTCGGCGTTATGCGTGGCGACGAGCAAGGCCCTCGCGTTATGGTAGCCGGCCATCTAGATGAAGTTGGTTTCATGATCACGCAAATTACACCAAATGGGATGCTGAAGTTCCAACCGCTTGGCGGCTGGTGGGGACAAGTTGTACTTGCCCAGCAGGTCGAAGTTATTACGCCAAACGGCCCGCTTCCAGGTGTTGTAGGCTCCATTCCGAAGCATCTGCTTGACGAAGCTACAGCGAACAAGCCTGTAGACGTGAAGCATATGTACATCGACATTGGTGCGGACAGCCGTGAAGAAGCTGAACAGGCAGGCGTTCGCCCTGGACAACAAATCGTTCCAGTCTGCAAGTTCACTCCCTTGCTTAATCCGAAGAAAATTATGGCCAAAGCATGGGACAACCGTTATGGTGTTGGACTTGCCATTGAATTGATGAAGGAACTTCATCGTGAACAATTCAAGCTTCCAAACACACTGTTCTGCGGTGCAACTGTTCAAGAAGAGGTTGGTCTTAGAGGTGCCCGTACATCTGCCAACTTGATTCAGCCGGATATCTTCTATGCACTGGATTGCAGCGCAGCAAATGATATGACTGGTGATGTGAATTCCTTCGGTCATCTCGGCAAAGGTGCATTGCTTCGCATCCTCGACCCTACGATGATTACACATCGCGGTCTGGTGGAATTCATCCAAGATATTGCGGATACATATCGCATTCCGTATCAATATTTTGTATCTCCAGGCGGAACAGATGCTGGCCAAGTGCATTTGAGCAACAAGGGTGTTCCTTCGACGGTCATCGGCGTATGCGGACGATATATCCACACACCTGCTTCGATCGTTCATACAGATGATATCGACGCAGCGAAGGAACTTCTTGTTCAATTGGTGAAGCATACTGACCGCACAACGTACAACACGATCGTAGAGCGTTCGTAACGATATTTTTTAAACCAAATCGGCAACATGTAAACGAAATCGATTTAATATGAGCGCAGAACGTTGTATCTGAACAACGACTGCGCTCTTATTATGGTATCGGATTAAGGATTATTTGGAATAACGGAGCTCTACTAGACCAGTTGAATAGCTGTGCGTTCCAAGCAACTGGAACGTGCGCATCGTGTGATGCTGTCGTGCCATTTACGATCGTCGTCAATACATAAGCCTCTTTGTCCTCGTAGGGGTGTATGTACCGAACGTTAGCACTTAATCATAGGTGCGTCACCCCATAATGAGCGTATCTATCTTACAATAGGACATACCCGTAATCTTGACCCGTGGACAGCCAATCAACATCCCCGTTGTCACGTACCGCGTACCTGTCCAAGCTGATCGCAATGTGATAACGTAATGTATCTCAATCATTGAACAGCGTCCGAAGCATAGCATCCCGATCATTCATGAAGCTCTTGGTAATGATGTAATGATCCGTCTCTTCCAGCGCAACCTGACGAATGCCCTCCTCATCCAACTGCCATATATCCGCGTCAGGATAGGACATTAAAATGGGAGAATGGGTTGCAATAATGAATTGAGACTGCTTGCCAACCAGTTCATGCATCCGTGCAAGCAGCGTCATCTGCCGCAGCGGCGATAATGCGGCTTCGGGCTCATCCATCATGTACCATCCCCCGACCGCCAAAACGGTGCAGGAACGTATTCAGGAACGATTCTCCGTGAGACTGCTCA
>NZ_JMDX01000018.1:0-42276 GCF_000935845.1 Paenibacillus sp. E194 | reverse complement strand
TTTCCTGTGGCTATATTTTATAGATAGGCCCCTATAATGGAGTCATTGCTGGATTTCAACGAATCGGGCGTACCGGTGGCGATGACGGTACCACCCTCTTGCCCTCCTCCTGGGCCAAGCTCGATCAGCCAATCCGAATTTGTGATAAGTTGGGTATTATGCTCGATCAGTAGAACCGAATCCCCGCGATCGACGAGCCGATTCAATACGGCAAGCAATTTGCTCGTATCCTGGTCATGCAATCCGACGGAAGGCTCATCCAATATATACAGCGTGTGGCCGCTGCGGGCATTGAATAGTTCTGCTGCCAGCTTGACGCGCTGCGCCTCGCCTCCAGAGAATGTGCTGGATGGTTGCCCCATCCGCAAATATCCTAAGCCTATATCGCATAAGCAATCCAGCTTGACTGCGATCTTCGGAATATCGCGGAACAGTTCTCTTGCTTGCTCGATGCTCATGCCCAATACATCGGCTATGGAATGTCCATGCCATTGCACAGACAGTATTTTCTCACGATAACGCTTCCCGTGGCAAGTCGGACAAGGAATCAAGCGATCGGCCATGAAGTGCATCTGAACCTTAAGACTGCCCGTGCCTTTGCAGGATTCGCATCTTCCTCCAGCTACATTGAAGGAGAAATCAGAGGCTTTCAACCGCAAGCCTTGTCTAGAGGCCAATTCCTTGAACCATTCCCGAATGTCATCGAATACCTTTGTATAGGTTGCAGCATTAGAACGGGACATTTTGCCCATCGCTTGCTGATCGACAACGACGAGATGCTGAATATGTTCTATACCGCCAATTCGGCTAGAAGCATTCGATGCCGAACCAATTGATTGCAACTGGGGAAGCAGTTCTTCCATGACCAGCGTGGACTTTCCGGAGCCCGACACGCCAGCAATGGCGGTAATGATGCCCAGAGGAATGTCCACAGTAATATGCTTTAGGTTGTTTGTGTGTGCATCGCGGATGGTTAATGTGCGGTTCCAGCTTCGAGCGGTTGAACGATGCCGATTCAGAGATTCACGAAGGCTTTGAGCCGTCATGGATTCCGGATGATACAGCAACTCATTAACCGTGCCTTGGAAGACAAGCTCTCCTCCAAGCTCTCCTGCGCCTGGACCGATGTCCACCACATAATCGGCTTGTCGGATAACATCGATATCATGTTCAATGACGATTACGGTGTTGCCGAGTGAGGCCAGCTTACGCACCGAACGCATCAGCTTGTCGGTATCCTGCGGGTGCAATCCTGTCGTAGGTTCATCAAGTACGCAGATCATGCCGCTCAAGTTCGAATTCAGCAAAGAAGCCAGCCGCATACGTTGCGCTTCTCCGCCAGATAGGCTAGAAAAGCTTCGATCTAGTGATAGATAGTTCAGTCCCGCATTCATGAGACTTCGTGTACGTTCCCATAATTCCCTGCAGATAGGCTGAGCCGCTTCGACGTATCGCTCAGGCAGAGCAGAAGGTAAGCCTTCAAGCCAATTCAGCAGTTGAGTTAGAGACATAGACATAAGATGGTGGATAGGCGTCCCGTTCACCAGGACGTACGAGCTTGTTGCATTCAACCGCGAACCGTGACAGGACTCGCAAGGAACTGTACGGAGGAAGCGGGCGAATTCCAGCAGCGATTCCTCGTCATCGTCACCCTCGTAATATCGGCGCAGTAGGCTGTTCACGGCACCTTCATATTTGCCTTGCTTCATATTGGATGGGGCAGGGGCATCAGGGCGAAGCTCGCGAATGCGTGGATCGTCCGTGCCGTGCAGCAGCATGTGACGCACGATGTCCGGCAATTCGCCGATCGGCCGCTGAAGATCTTCTTCATACAGAGGAAGGTGATAATATTTGGCTGCACGCAAGAGAAGCGGAGCAAAGTGCCACAGGAATCCCTTTTTCCATACTTGAATGCCTCCATCTTGAATCGACAAATCGGGACGTACAATTGCATCGAGAATGGGTTCAATTTGTTCGCCCAGACCGGTACACGCCGGGCATGCACCGAGCTGTGAATTGAAGGAAAAGTGAGCCATGGTTATATTTTCAACGGGTTGTCCGCAAGAAGGACACGCATAGTGCTTCTGATGGGAATGCTCTTCCTCAGACAGACGAACAGGGGTCGTACGTATATCCGCATAACTGAACGCAGCGTGGCAATGCGGACAAGCACGCTCTCCAATTGCCGTATACAGCAAACGCAGATATGTATAAATCTCGCTATATGTTCCAACGGTAGAGCGTCGGCTGAAGTTATGATGATGCTGACTAACGCTGACGATAGGGGACAGACCGTAGATGTCGTCATAATCTGGCCGCTGCACGTTGTCTGCTGCATGTCCGGAAGCACTAACAAATTTGCGCTCACCCTCTTGGACAAGTATGTTAAACAGCAGGGTTGATTTCCCTGAACCAGATACGCCGGATACAACGGACAAATGATTTCGTGGAAAACGAACAGTGACATCCTTCAAGTTATGTTCCCGAGCCCCTTGAATGACGATCCACTCGGGTGATGATGCAGTCATGTTAATTCCTCCTTATTACTTGAATAATTCAATAGTTGAGTTAGGAAACTATTGATTGCAGAAATTAATATAGACCTATACGTAGAAGTTGTCAAATGGCGATAGAGTGAGACTCTGAGACTCATTAAGCTTCGTGCACCTGCACTTTATTGTCCCAATGTTCTGTGTTACGGAATAAAAAGAAACGAGCCTGCTCGGATATTTTGGCGAGCAGGCCCTTGTGAGAACAGAATAATTGATGATCATGCTTCGTTAATATACGGTACAGATTGATAATAGAAATTCGGATTCACAATCGTATTGTCGTAGCTTTGGTGGAAAATAGGTGTTGCGGCGGGTGACATCGGTGGAATCAGCCATGTCCAGTCGCCTGTATGAGCACGGTCACAACTCTGTTCCTGCTCCTGGAACTTAACGAATTGTTGTGCTGCCGTATGGTGGTCTACGATGCTAACACCCGCTTCCTTGAAGGAGTGAAGCACTGCGGCATTAAGCTCAACAAGAGCCCTGTCCTTCCACAGTGATGTATTCGACACCGTAGACAGCCCCATTTGCTCTGCGATGACTGGCAGCAAATTGTATCGTCCTTCATCGGCCAAATTCCGTGCGCCGATTTCTGTTCCCATGTACCAGCCATTGAATGGCGCGGCAGGATAGGAGATGCCGCCGATTTCAAGACGCATATCAGCAATAAGCGGCACAGCATACCAACGCAGCTGCAGCTCGGCAAACCATTCGAACTCGGGATGGATGAGCGGCACCTCTATGACGGTGGACTTCGGTATCTCAAATAGCTGCGGGGGGTTCGTTCCTGTCTGAATGACAAGAGGCAGTACATCGAACGGAGTGCGTTCTCCCAGCCATCCAAGTGATTCACATATTCGGGTAAATGGGAGCGAGTGTGGATCTCCCATGATGCCTTGGTTAGTCTCATAGCCGGCATAGCGAATCAACTGATGATTCCATATCCGAACAGGATGCATTCCGTCTGGATGAGCAGGTGGAAAAATCGTGATTGCAGGACGAATCCGGCCATCATTTGTTGCGAAGTCAATATGTTGGACTAACGCGTCTGCGATCTGCTTACCCTCGGTTATATGTCTGGCGTCAACCACATGCAAGGATGACCAGAACAAGCGGCCAATACAGCGATTGCTATTGCGCCAAGCCATCTTAGCTCCGTGAGTTAGTTCTTCTGTAGTATGCGAATAAGTGCCAGTATGTTCAATCTCGGAATGTATTTGTGATAGGCGCCCCTCTATGTCAGTTGGGAGCTTGCCAAGCTCTTGATAGCATTGCCTAATAAATGTTGAAGCTTCTTCTAGAAGCGTATGCTTCGCGTATACATTCATCTTCCGATGTCCTTCCTTGCGGCGTAAGCGCCGTAATGTGTCGGATTAACTATATCAGATTCTAACGATTTGGTATGTACCATTGATGAGGATGTCGATGAGATGTAACAATTTCAGCCAGAGAATCGTCGCAAAAATTTTGTTATCCGATCATAAATGGTGACATACAAGCTGTCACCATTCACATGATATAATCAGGTCAAACCATGAAAATCATCCAGCTAAGGAGAAGCCATTGAAACGAATCGATCGATTAATTGCTATCATTATCGCCCTCCATCACCGTTCCGAAACGGCTCAATCGTTAGCAGAGAAATTCGAAGTCTCTCGCCGTACCATTATCCGAGACATGCAGGCATTGGGCGAGATGGGAGTACCGTTATATGCGACAGCGGGTTCAAGCGGGGGCTATCGGTTAATGGATGGCTACAAGCTCCAGCCGCTTCAATTATCGACCACAGAAGCATTAACCGTGCTCTTCGCGCTGCAAGGCATGACACAGCTTCCCGATTCACCATTCAATCAGGAGCGTTGGACGGTCATGGACAAGCTGAAGCAGATCGTTTCCAGTGAAGTGCTGACTGAGGTAGAACCGATGTTAGAGCGTGTCGAGCTGTCCGTACCTACAAGAAACTACCGTGCTCCGCAGTTGAAGCAGCTGATTGCGCATCTATCACAGGCGAAGCCCAAGTGGCTCCATATATTTTATCGTTCTCAGAAGCATCAGCGTTGGTTGTATGTTCAGCCGAAGCGGATATATTCTGCACATGGGTTCTGGTATTGTGAAGCCTATTCGTTAACACATGGTGAAGATCGATCGTTCCGTGTCGATCGTATGTCTCAAATCTCGATAGCCGAAGATGAAGATGTACGCACAGTACAGGGCAACGGGGACAACGGCAAGGTCAGCCAAGTAAAGCGTAATCTAGAAGCCGTGAAGAAGGAAGACCCGATCCGAATCCGGGCAAAACTGACTTATCGTGGCATGCTGCTTGTCGAGCAAGACGAACATATTGGGGAATTGGTGCATGAAACCGGTGAAGATGTGGGAGAGGTTGAGTTTAACTGTCCTCGATCAGAATGGGAATGGGCACAGCGCTTCTTCTATGGCCTTGGATTGGATGCAGAGGTGTTGGAGCCTGTGGAATTGCGAGAAGCCATTTATAAGCATGCTTATCAGGTATATGAGAGGTACAAGGGAACAACGTGAGGCCTTTAGGTCTCTCTTTGATACATAGCGATTGGAACAGAGGAAGGAAGAAGATGTTAGATCAGACGAAGAAGGGATGAAATCGAAGATGAGCGCGAATACGAATTTGATTCACAGTTATAAAGAAGCAGTTGAGCTTATTCGCCAAGTGGGTATTCTGCCGCTGGCCAACCTTGCACCCCATCATCCTTCACTTGCGGGTGTGACAGAAGAATCAGCATGGCATAGTGACACGGATGCGGATCCCTGGCGATGGCGGGTTCAATTTCCTGGGGATGGGGTTGCTGCCTACGGCAAGTTCATCAAGAAGAAAGGGGTGTTTATCTCGCTGGAGTGGGTATCGATTGTCCGCTCCGTACTTGGCGATACTCGTTCCGTCAAGGAACGGTATGCAGCGGGTGAGATGTCGCCGGAGGCGAAGCTGTTGTATGGCATCATTGTTGAACATCCCGGTATCGATACGAGGCTGCTTCGAGTGAAGGCAGATATGAAATCCCCTGATCAGAAGAAGGCATTCGACAATGCGTTAAATGAGCTGCAGGGGACGATGGATATTGTCATCTCGGGTGTGACAGAACGGCGCAATAGCGCTGGCGAAGTGAACGGATGGAATAGTACATCCTATGAGACGATTGACCATTGGCTGGAGAATCTGGGTATCGAGACGTCAATGATATCTGTACAGGATGCGAAGGAACAGCTCTATGAACGTCTTGTTCGTTCTACGACTTCAGAAGCAGTAACTTATTTTAATAAAATCCTGAAGCTGCGTTAAACTGCAATGACGAGGCGGGACAAGATGTTCATGCAATGAACCACACTAATTATTATAGGAGTTGATAATAATGTTGAGTGTAGACAGCTTCAATCGCGCGCAGCGCTTTATTTACGAGAATGCGAGACTGCTCGACCGCAGACGTTTTGAATATCATTTCGGCCAAGGGAGCAAGGCAGCTGTTATCAAAGCCCTTACAGGTTTTCAAAATGAGGATGGCGGCTTCGGTCAAGCGCTGGAGCCAGATATTCGTTGTCCGCATAGTCAGCCTGTACCGACAGAAGTAGCACTATCAATTATGCAGGAGATTGACGAATATGACCGCGAGTTAATCGTTGGAATCGGCAGCTATTTGAAATCGGTTACAGTAGGCGACACTGGAGGATTCCCTCTTATTCAGACGTCAGCGAATGAATATCCACACGCGCCTTGGTGGACAGTCGCCGATGATCGTCATGCCTCCATAAATCCTACGGGACATATTCTCGGGTATTTGATGAAGCAGCATACCGTTCCTGAGCTCACCCGAGAAGAATGGTTCCAACAGGCTGAGCAGTTCATGTGGAATCAGCTAGAGGCAGCCGGTAATGAAGGCTATCACAGCAATATACAATATATCTCCTTCTTAACTGCGCATCCGGATAAGGAACGAGCAGAGAGTGCATTGCAGAAGGTGAACGAATGGCTGCAGCTGCCAGGTGTCATTGAACGCAATACGAAGGCGGAAGGGTATGTTCATAAGGTGCTGGATTGGGCACCAACGTGTCACAGCTACTGCGCACAATTTGTCACTAAGAAAGAAATCGAAGACCATCTGCAATCCCTAGTGGAAGAGCAGCAAGAGGATGGCGGTTGGCCAATAAGCTGGCCAGCAGTGAGTCCAGCAGGCGAGATGGAATGGCGGGGATACGTAACCGTCAATCGGCTGCTGACCTTGAAGTCATATGGATGGTTGGAACGCTAACAATAACGACGATAAGGCCGACTTCCAACAATTACGAAGTTATGCACAACATAGTGATTTTGTTGTTTTGTCTATGTCTACAAGGGGGAACTTGGATTTGAGCAACATGCATCGAATTTTATGGTTTGATCAAGAAGTACGATCGAATCATTTTCCGAATTGCACTCAATTAGCACATCAATTCGAACTGTCTACCAGACAAGCCAATCGAGATATTGAATATATGGTCAACTCTCTTGGAGCTCCTCTTCAGTATGATGCCAAAAAAAGAGGCTATCGGTATACGGATGCGACATTTGCTTTGCCTAGCACGTATATTACGGAAGAATTAAGACGAACGCTGGCATTCTTGTCTCATCGTTATCAGGATTACAATTATGGCGGTTATGATGAATACCAAGCGAAATTGCCAATTATGATGCAAGTATCAGAATTGTTCCGTCGCTTGTCAGACGTTAATGAGCTGCAGTCTCAGCAAATTCCAGCTTATGAGATCAATGCCGAGATCATTGACATAGCAAATCAACTAAGCATGGCCATTCAGAACAACCAAGTGCTTACCATTCAATATGACGGTATGGAAGGAGCAGAGACGTATACGTTTCACCCCTATAAGCTGTGCTACAAGCAATACGTCGATTACGTCATTGGATGGTGCGAGCAGGAGGAGGAGCAGAAGATGCTTCGCTTGGATCGAATCATCCGAATGGAACGAGCAGCGGGAATATCTCGGCTAAATGGTGAACTGCCCTCTACCTTCGGTTCATCGAATCTTCCTGTTCAGCCATTTACGGCAATCATAGAGTTTATAGATAAGCCTTCGGAAGCATGGAGAGATTACAATCTTATGAAACGAGAAGATTCGGTGGTATTCGAGATCCAATTTTTCGATGTATCCTTATTTATAAATCAGTTGATGTCAACAAGAGATTGGGCAAGGATTGTGAAACCGAAATGGCTGAAAGAGAAGGTAAAAGCAAGATGTGAACAAATAATGGGGATGCTTAGCGAATAGGCGTAAATATAACAGGAAAGACAAAAAACAAAACGAATTTTAAGGTATGACATTATATGTCGTACCTTCTTTACTATAATTGGATTATCGCGATAAGAGAGGAGCGGCCGCTCATGAGTATAGGAACTACTCTATCTCTTTCTTTTCAAATTGAACATCGTTCTTACGTGGATGCCCTGCATGCTGTTCTCACGGGTGCTGGTCTGTACGAGGGTTCGAAATATATGCTAGGCGGAATGACAGGTCTATTATCTAAGTTTGTTATTCACAAGGAATTATCAAGGAGTTCGGTTACAGCATACGGCAACTTGGGAGAAGAACATGGCAATGCGCTCCTTCGAATTGGGATTGAATCAAATCAATTTGCTTGGCATACGCGTCAACGTACGTTTGAATTGGCGCAGCAGGAGTCGATACGTCATATTCAGCACAGCATCGATCGAGGAATAGGCGTCGTCTATTGGAAGCCTGAGTTTGCCGTGATTACGGGTTATGACGATGAGGACGAAGTGTTCTTCTATCTAGACGGTTACTCGAAGGAACAACAAGTGCTGCTGTATCGGAATTTTGGCATCATCGATAATCCTACGCCGTTCTGGTACTATCAAACGATTATTGGTGCAGTGGACATGCCGTACCAAGAAATCTACCGAGAGTCGCTAATTACAGCAGTTACAGATTGGGATACGCCGCATCGAACTTTGCCGGATCTGGACTTTGCTGCAGGCTGTAAAGCATACGATTATATGATTGCCGCACTGTCTAGTCAACAATATCATCCGCATGGTAGCGCTTATACCATTAGCTCTTATGCTGGTATCAAGCGTGACATGATGAAGTATTTGGCTTCTATCCAAGATGAGGTTGGCATATCTGCAGAGATTGTTCAACTTTATCAACTTGTAGATGAGGCATTTCAAGTAATGAAAGCGACGGTTCAGAATGGGTCGGGACATGAGCTGTGCATCCAATCAGACCATGTACCACAGCTAATCGAGCAGGCTCACCTTGCGAGGGAACATGAACGAGCAGCGATTGAAATACTGCGCACTGAAATCGGTTACGAGGAAGTCATGCGTTCGCGTTCCAACAGTCTCCACTGGGGATCGACGGCGCCAAGATAATTGCGGTCAACAACTAAGAATAGGTGCAGGTGAAGAGATGACGTCTATTATCCTTGGAAATATGAAAATCGTACCGGAAACAAAAACGTTTATCGATCATTTCCATAGTGTACTGCTGGCCGGCGGGCTAACCACGTATCCGAAGCATACGATTGCGTGTATGTCATCATTGGCCTTCCGCATGTCCGTTCATCGTCAGTTGGATGCTATATCTGTGACGGCCTATAACTGGCCTGCCGAACACTTCGTTGCTGCGGATTTGCTTGGTCTCTACTCAGAGACGTATGCAGGCTACAATACAGATCCGGTCTTCCCGGTCTCTCGTAAGTATGCAATCGAAGAAATGAAGCTTTCTCTACAAGAAGGTGTCGGACTCATTTATTGGCACGATCAGTACTACACGATCTATGGCTATGACGAAGCAGAACAGTGTTTTTTCGCAATAGATTCGTGCGGGAATAGCGGATGCAAGGTGTCTTATCAGACACTCGGGCAAACGGGAAATTCGTCGATTGTATTTATACAGCGGATATCCAAACGAAGCATTTCCTTAGATGTACGTGATCTGATTACGGAATCGCTGGTGCAGGCGATTTATAAATGGGAGCAGCATGATAGCATTTTGCCGCCTGAGCAATTTGCATGTGGCGAACAAGCTTATGATGCAATGATAGAGGAAATCCAGTCGGGCACGGCGGATTGGGATGGGGCGGAGCAAACATTGTCCATGTATCGTACGTTCAAGCACTACATTGCTCGTTATTTGCATGATATGAAGCAGTCGATGGATGGGCTGGAGCAGCTGGCTGAGAAATATCGAGTTCTAGCGGGCTTATATGATGATATTGTGGCAATCCTCCGAAGATTACGACACGACTGGAATGATGCGCATGAAGAGGGGCTATGTCACGAGATGGTGACCACTCTTATCTCTGCCCAACAAATTGAAAAAGATGCTATAGAAGCTATGAAACAGGTGGTGAAGGACGTTCGCGAAGCGCGCGGAGCCACACCACATTTACGATAATAGATACGAAAAAGGGGAAACGAAATGGCTAAAACAAAACGCGGTAAAGCATTATGGAACGTTCCATCACATGGACGGGGAACATGCCCAGTGTGTGGAAGCACACGGATTAAAGTATTGTACACGCAAACAAAAAGCGATGGCACATCTCTTAAAGTTTGCAAAAAATGTGTAAAAGCGACTCAATATCGAATTGATATGGCGTTATCTGGTTAGTAGTTAGTAGTTAGTAGTTAGTAGTTAGTAGTTAGTAGTTAGTAGTTATGCTGTCTGTGCATGCAGAATCTTACCATTAGCATCCTTGCCGATTATTTCGGCAAGGATGTTTTTTTGTAGATGACTTCGTTTAAAAGGGACGCTTTTTCCCCATACTCGGATATACATGCTCTTTTTTCTATAAATAATCCACAAAATTTTTAAATTTGCCTATTCATTTTTGTCGAAATATGACGATATATAGCTCATTGGCATAGATTGATCGGTCAGCAAAATCGGACAAGGTTTATAGGCAATAGGATTCGAATGGAAAGAACTCCTGTATATAACCTGTTTGTCAGTCAACTAGGAGGCTATTGAATGAAAAACAGAGGTTTAGTGATGAAATCTATCATCGTCGTGACCATTCTTCTTATGGTCATGTCTATTGTATTCATATCATCCTCATATATGATGGAGAGAAAAATCTATAATGATGAATTACTATCCCTTCATACTACGCTTACGAAGAATATCGAGATAGAAACGGAGGGTATTGCAGGAGCTGCTAACAAGCTTAAGTCAATGGAGTCCTCACAATATGCAAAGGATAAGAATATTGTTTGGATTCAGGAGAGCTTGAACAGCATGGTACGGGACAATTTCATATCGAATTCGTACTTGCTTGCTCCCGGTTTCACGGAACGTGATGGAAAGTTCTATCTGAAGGTGCTTCAGGGCAACGATTCCTTTGTTGAATTAGGAAATGCGCCAGGAAGCGAGTATGAGATCAAGCCAGAGCTTGTCGATGCGATCCATGAAATGGAGCGGACAGGTGTTGGCTTTAGTGACATCTATGAAGATCTTGATGGCGAATGGATTACGGTGCTGAGGCCGATCTATAATGACAGGAATGAGACGATAGCGGTCTTTGCCATAGATTTCAATAATAAGAAGATTGAAGACGATCTGAATTCCATGTTGTGGGAAATTGTTGGTATTGGCTCATCGATCGGTATCGTGTTTATTATCGTGATTGCCTTCTTAATACGCCGATTAGTTAAGCCTCTTACAGAGTTGTCCGTTCTGTCCACGAGAGTGGCGGCCGGCGACTTAACGGTATCTATTCCGGTTCGCTCGAAAGATGAAATCGGCGTTCTATCTGATAGTTTCAACACGATGATTGCTCAAATCAAGCACTTGGTTACCGATGTCAAGACGACTGCAGATCAGGTTGCGGAATCGTCACAGCAACTGACGGTAATCGCTAAGCAAACATCTCAATCCAGCTATGAAATATCCGGCTCTATTCAAGAAGTTGCGGCTGGTTCGGACACGCAGATGCAAGGTGCCGAAGAAAGTAAGGCTGCTATGGAGGAAATTGCAATCGGCATCCAGCGAATCGCGGAATCATCCTCTGCCGTATCTGAACTGAGCATGGATGCAACAGAGTCGGTAGAACAGGGCAATCAGGTTGTTCAGCTGACGGTGAATCAGATGGCACAGATCAGAAATTCCGTCAGTCGTTCAGAAGCGATTACACAGTCTTTGTTGAATCAATCCGAGAAGATTGAGCATATCGTCAGTATCATTGGCAATGTAGCGGTGCAAACCAATTTGTTGGCGCTCAATGCTTCTATTGAAGCGGCACGGGCAGGAGAACATGGACGAGGCTTCGGCGTTGTTGCCCAAGAGGTACGCAAGCTTGCAGAGCAAACGAAGGACTCTACGGAACAAATTGCTGAGATGGTGAATACAGTAATTGCATTTACGAAGGAACTGGCCGAAGCGATGGGCGAAAATACGGAGCAGGCTGAACAAGGAACCTTAATTGTAGAAGAGGCCGGGGAGCATTTTAGCAAAATATGGACGTCTGTGCAGCAGGTCACGGAGCAAATTCAAGAGGTATCGGCTGCTGCTGAAGAGATGTCTGCTGGTAGTGAGGAGGTCGCTGCTACATTAGACAACCTCGCATCCATAGCGAAGGATTCATCACTGAATACACAGAGCGTCGCCGCTTCGACCGAGGAGCAGCTCGCTATTGTGGAAGAAATATCGGATACAGCTACCTTATTGAATCGCAAAATGCAAGATCTGCAAGAAGAACTTCGAAAATTTACGATATAAACGAACAATACTCCCTGCTCGCTAAAAAGAGCAGGGAGTATTGCTGTATTACGTTCCTCATGATGGGATCGCAGCTAACTAATTTTATCCAGACCACCGGTTAGCAGTTGAACCAACATGTATAGTGCAATCAACCAAATGGTGATCGCGGATATCTTGTTCAACCAAGTGAGGATGCGGCCGTCAGCATCGATTTTGCGAGTGAAAAGACCTACTGCAGCAAGTCCCAGGAACCACAGCCACGAGATTGCGATACATGCAATTGTGAATACCCACTTGAGTTCATCGGAATATTGCAAAGAGTTCGTTCCAATAACGCCAATCGTATCGAGAATCGCGTGCGGATTCAGAAGAGAGACGGACATGGCAAACATCATTTGCTTCGGGACACTCATAGCATTTCCCTGACTCCCATTCAACCTGCTTATCGACTTCCACAGACTCCAACCCATATATAATAGGAAGATGAATCCCAATAGATACAGTCCGTATTGAAGCCATTTCCACTTCCAGATGAATAGCGAGATACCTTGAACTGCTGCTAGAATAAGCAGGGTATCGCATAATGCCGCTATTATCACGACAGGGATGGCCTTTACGAACGGCTTAGATAAAGCCCCTTGATTGAAAATAAACACATTTTGTGCGCCTAACGGCAATATAAGGCCAAGTGCGAGCAATATTCCGTGAACGAATGCCTCGACCATTGATATCTACCTCCGTTTGTCATCATCCATAGAACCGGTTCTAAGACAATATCATAACGCAGCTATTTACAATTGTCCCCGACCATTTGGTTGAGTTCAAGACCAACCAAATTCTATAATAAGCTTATCAATCAACATGGTGCAGGAGAGGAACATATGCGAAAGACGTGCAGCATTGACTACAGCGATTGGAGACTCGAACGATCCTCATCGATCGCGCTGTATAAACAAATCGAGCATTATATGAAATCTAAAATCTTGTCTATGGAATGGGAAGCGGGTGCGAGACTCCCTGCACAACGTGAGCTTGCGAAGCAATTGGGTGTGAATCGAAGCACGCTGGTAGCGGCCTTGGATTGCTTGACTGATGCGGGGTTTATTGAAGGGAATAGCGGAGGCGGTACGGTTATATCGGACATAGTCCATCGTGTCGATAGCATGTCTCCTATTCTACCGAATTGGAATGCATATGTGGAAGAAGGCTCACATTATCCCAATTTACCGATTATTCAGACGATAAATAACATGGAATTCTCACCGCAAATGATTCGCATGGGCACGGGCGAGCTTTCCCCTGACTTATTGCCAACAAAAGAGATGGAGAAAACGATACGCTGTGCAATCGATCATGGAATATTACTCGGGTATGAACAGCCGCTTGGGCATTATCCGCTGCGAGAGCAGCTCAGCAAGAGTTGTCGAAGCAAGGCATTGAAGCAGCGCCTAACTCGATATTGATTGTCTCGGGGGCACTTCAAGCACTGCAGCTCATTGCAGCAGGCCTCGTTGGTCGTGGATCCACTATGCTCGTAGAGAAGCCCTCCTATTTATATTCTATTCATGCCTTCCAATCGGCCGGACTAAGAATGGTTGGTGTACCAATGGATCAAGGCGGTATACAAGTGAATGCTCTGGAGCAATATGCTCTACAGTATAAGGCTTCGCTGCTGTATACGATTCCTAGCTTCCATAATCCAACGGGTACGGTGATGGAGCAGGACAGAAGAGAAGCATTAATGAACATCAGCAATCGCATTGGATTGCCGATTATTGAAGACAGTGCCTACGAATCGTTATGGCTGGATGCCCCGGCGCCACGATCATTGAAGTCGATGGATAAGCATGGACAAGTCCTCTACGTAGGAACGATGTCCAAGTGTGTTTGCCCTGGCCTACGAATGGGCTGGATTGTTGGTTCGAGAGAGGTGATAGAACGCTTGGCAGATATTAAAATGCAGATGGATTACGGCTCCAGCTCATTATCGCAACAAGTTACAGCGGAGTGGCTCCGATCGGGCCTTCACGAGGCGCGCAATCAACACATCAGGTCATATTTATGATCGTTCGAGCAAGCATCAACTTCGACTATCGTACGCTTACGCAAGCTTTGAAGAAATGGAGCGGGCTATCCAATTGATTGCGAAGTGGGTAAAGAATAGGAATGTCACCGAATGATGGGATGTCAAAAGTGTTTGACATATTAATATGGATCACTATAATAAAAGATGTAAAATGTTTTTTACATTTGAGGAGATAGAACTCGTTATGAAAAACAAGATTTCAGAGCTGCGCAAGCGAATGGGCATGTCACAGCAAGAGCTGGCTCAGCGGTGTGAAGTGAGTCGGCAGACGATTAACGCGATTGAGAATGATAAGTATGATCCAACCTTAGCGCTAGCGTTCAAGCTGTCACGAACGTTAGAGGTCACAGTCGATCAGTTGTTCACTTATGAGGAGGCATCAAGATGAGAAAGCAAGATGAAATGGAACGTTATCATAATGACAAGTCAGCGAAGAACGGCTACATGTTCTATACGATCGCATTGCTGGTGTGGGGGCTGTATGATTTTACTGTCAAGGGGAATAGCGGATTGCAATTTACCATCCTATTAATCGGGAACGCCATCTTCCTATGGACACGCGTCTATTATAAGCGAAAAGTGATGTAAGAATTACAGTAGATAAATCGATGAGATAAGGTTCGCCTGTATGAATATATAAATTTAATTATGTAAATTAAAATAAATAATGATGAAGATTGAACGTAAGGATCGTCTCAACCGTACTATAGATACTTTATGATTCATTATGGGTTTCCGTCTAGAAAAGGCGGTTGAGGAGGAGTATTGATGATGATTATCGTAACAACAGAGCAAGTGGCCAATTATGAAGTAAAGGAAGTACTCGGTACAGCATTCGGACTGACCGTTCGCGCACGAGGGTTGGGGAAGGATATCGCTGCTGCATTCAAAGGATTGGTTGGAGGCGAAATCACTCAATATACGGAAATGCTGGAGGATGCAAGGAAGCAAGCGCTGGATCGCTTAGTATCAAACGCTCAGGCGATGGGGGCGGATGCTGTCATAATGGTGCGCTTCGACTCTGGTGAGGTCGGAACCAATATGAGTGAAATTGTTGCATACGGCACGGCTGTAACGCTTCGGCCTAATCGTGAAGTAAGATGATAACGTTTTTGATTGTTTATTTTTCATTGCAGTTGCTCTTTTTTATCGTATTTCTTATTGTCTCAGCTTTCCGAGATCGCCGTCACCAAGCGAATGAACATGAACATGTGCCGGAAGGCTTCGAGGAGACTTCGGAAGTTAGTATCGATCCATCAACAGGGAAAAAGGTAACGGTTTATTACAATCCGCGTACAGGACAGCGATGGTACCGCGTGGAGTAACAATGGAAGGATGCAATCCACGAATGAACAATTTTGTTAAGGTGGTTGCTTTCAATAGCCAGATACCTCGATACTCAAGTGATACCCCAGTGTTGGTAGGCGGTTCGTAAGTCGTAACAGTACTTATGAGCCCGATGCTGCCAGCTGCTGGGGTATTTTTTGTATATTCATTCTCAGCCACAGAGAACAGTGATAAAGAATTACGTCCTCAGTCCTATTTATTAGACAAAAGTATACTTTTGTCGCTATATACATTCGGTTTGAAATATTTTAAACTTAAACTGCTTCAAAGATTGAAATAAAATTTCATTCATCTAGAGCCGACATACGATGATGTTCTCATTACTTGATATCCAAAAGGAGGGAATTAACATTGTATTTTGCAAGGAACCGGGCTCGTATCTTACTCATGTCGATGATGTCGGTCGTGCTTATGTTCAGCACAATTGTAAACGCTTCCGCAATGAGTTCCTCTGAGTTATCCCCTTCATCCTTATCATCATCTGAAGCGCAGGCAGAACTGCTCGCATCAGGCAGTACGGCTTCATCCCAGATTATTGAAGACTTCGAGCAGCTTCAACAGCTGTCTGCAACCTCAGTAAGAGTAGTCCCTGGTTCTGTTAAGGCGGTTTTAACCTCACGACCGGAACCGGTACAACATGATGAACATGCAGTAAAGCTCACCTATGATTTCACGGAAACGACGGGAACATCAGCGGCTTATCTGAATTTCTTGAATGCATCTGGGGGAGTAGGACGTGAGATGATAGGATATCCATCTTCAATCGGAGTGTGGGTGTATGGGGATGGAAATAAGCACTGGCTGCGAGGTCAACTGCAGGATGCCAGCGGAGCGAAGCCAACGATTGACTTTACTACTAGCAATGGGCTCAGCTGGAATGGCTGGCGGTACGTTACAGCGAGTTTGCCTAGTAATCTTGTTCAGCCTATCAAATTGAATCAGCTCTATGTGGTAGAAACGAATGATCGAAATAAAAATAGCGGCGCTATTTATTTTGATAGCCTGCGAGCTTTCTATGGATCAACAAATATATATGAGCTAACGATGATCGGCTTGCCCCCTATGCAAGCAGGAGAGACAAAACGGGTTCAGGTGTTAGCGACATCTGCTGGTGAAGCAGAACAAGTAGATGTGACGAAGGAAGCTGTACTTATCAGTGATGATCCTTCCATTGTCGCTGTAAATCCAGACAATACGCTTACTGCTGTGGCCGAAGGACGCACAAGACTAACGGCTCGCTACATGCAAGCACCAGAATCCGTAGTTGATGTAGTCGTCAGCCAAGCCGCACCAGTCATTCAGCAATTGAACTTGTATGGAGCATCAGCTATGGAGATTGGTGAGCGCGTGAAGACCCATACATTTGCGCGATATGAAGGTGCTGCGAAGCCTGTATCCATGCTGGATGGAGTTAGCTACAATAGCAGCAATCCGGAGGTTGCTTCCATTGATGCAGCTGGCATGGTCACTGCACAAGCGAATGGAACGACTGTTATGCGGGCGGTATATGGCGAACTCTCCTCCGCTTATGAATTGAAGGTATCCGTGCCTCAGCCGAAGCTGGAACGACTTGAGCTGACCGGCTTGCGTGCAATGACCATCGGCGAGTCGCTGCAAGGGAAGGTGACAGCATACTATTCCGATGGCTCCTCCTCAGAAGTATCGACAGGCGTTGTGTTCAAATCCAGTCAGCCGAACAATGCAACGATAGATGCTAGCGGCAACATCATGGCTCTTCAAGTAGGCATCAGCTCCATTACGGCTGCTTTCGGAGGCAAGACTGCCGATTTCACACTTGTCGTGAACAAGGATACAATCCTGCCTAAGCGGCAATTGCGAGCAGCTTGGATTGCTTCCGTCGTCAATATTGATTGGCCGCGTGAAGGTGTAGTTACGGAAAAAGAGCAGAAGCAAGACTTTGTAAATCTTCTCAATGAATTAGAAACAGCAGGCATGAATGCTATTGTGATGCAAATTAAACCGACTGCGGATGCTTTTTATCCATCTAAATATGCACCTTGGTCGGAATGGCTCACTGGCGTACAGGGCAAGGATCCTGGCTATAATCCGCTTCAATTCATGATTGACGAAGCACACAAGCGCAATATGGAATTCCACGCATGGTTCAATCCGTATCGTGTAAGTATGCAGCCAGATATCAACAAGTTAGTTCCCAACCATCCTGCAAGATTGCATCCAGATTGGGTGGTATCTTATGGCGGCAAGCTTTACTTCAATCCAGGGGTGCCGGAAGCGAAGCAATTCGTGATGGACAGCATCATGGAGGTCGTCAACAATTATGACATTGACGCGGTTCATTTCGACGATTACTTCTATCCGTATAAGGTGGATGGGGTAGAGTTCCCTGATCGCGCAACCTACCAGCAGTATGGAGCTGGATTCTCCGATATTACGGACTGGAGACGCAATAATGTGAATACCTTCATTGAGGAATTGTCCAAAGAAATGAAGCAGGCGAAGCCTTATATGAAATTCGGCATCAGCCCATTCGGCGTATGGCGCAACAAAGCGACAGATCCGACAGGCTCGGATACAACAGCTGGGGTTCAGAATTATGATGACCTCTATGCAGATACACGCTTGTGGATTCAAAAGGGATGGATTGATTACATTACGCCACAGATATATTGGTATTTTGGCTTTACTCCTGCATCCTTCGAGAAGCTTGTGGATTGGTGGGTGAAGGAAACAGAAGGAACAGATACACAGCTCTATGTCGGTCACGCTGATTATAAGGTGAATGATCCGAACACGCCAGCCTGGCTCAATCCCGATGAGCTTCCGAATCAATTGAAATACCTGCTCAACTTCGATACGGTGAAGGGAAGTATGCATTTCAGCACCGTTGATATTCTCAATAATCCGCTTGGGTTGAAGGATCGACTAAGCGGGGACAGTTACCGGTATAAAGCACTTGTGCCAGAGATGCCGTGGCTTCCCGCCAATACTCCATCTGCACCGAAGCTTACAACTGCACATGTCACCGATAAAGGAGTTCACCTGTCATGGGAGGACGTTACGAACAGCTCGGCTGCATACTATGTGATCTATCGGGCAGAGGGCAGCGAGTCGATTAATGTCAATGATCCGAAGCAAATCGTGAAGACTATACGTAAAATAAACGGCGTATATCAATTTTACCTCGATACGACAGGTGAGTCAGGCAAACAATATACGTATGCGGTTACGGCGGCTGACCGTCTGCACAACGAGAGTGTGCCTAGCCAATCCAAATGGATTTGGAATGAACCGCTTGTCTTAATTGAGGTGAAGGGCGATACGAACATGACAGCGGGGAAACAACAGCAATTGAAGGTGTTCGGAGTTGGCAAGAGTGGGACTCGAGTGGAATTAGCGAATGATCTTCGATTCACAACGAATCAGCCTTCGGTGTTGTCCATTAACGAGGCTGGCATGGTGAAGGCGAATCAAACGGGTACTGCTGTTGTGACCGTAAAGTATGGAAGCTTCTTGCTGAGCACAATGCAAATTAAAGTGTCACAGAAGTAGTCGGACAATATCACATCACGATATTCGTTATAGCCGTTACAGCATATTCAGCGAAAATAGAAGCATACGAGAGACAGTGCCAGTGTTCCTTGCGAATGCTGGCATTGTTTATAAGCAATGACAGAAAAGGAGTTGCGATCAGGCTATACCGTTATTTTCAGAAAATTTATGAAAAATATTGAAAGGTTGTTTCAAATAAGATTAATGAGGTTAATAATAGACATGTCCTGCAACACTCATCGCAGGACGCCACTCTGGTGAAGTGAGAGGATTGCTACAAGGAGGCAGTTTCAATATGAACGCACAAGGCAAAACTTATCAACTGAAAGCAGAGAGAAGAACGGACTTTACTCGCTCTTCCCTTCGTGAATTACGTCAGAAAGGTCGGATCCCGGGCGTCGTATACGGTGCGGATATCGAGAGTACTGCATTGCATGTCGATTCAAGAGACTTCGTCAAGCTTGCACATGTTGGCCGGACAGAAGTGTTCCAACTGCAGGTGGAAGGCATGAAGCCAGTCCAAGCGCTAATCAAAGACGTTGTCAAACAAGATGGTGCTTATGCGCATGTTGATTTCCAACAGGTATCTGCAAATCACCCAATACGTATTCATGTGCCTATAGAATATATCGGTACACCTGCTGGGGTCAAAAAAGGCGGTATCTTGCAAACGCAAGAAACAAGTTTGGAAATCGAGGGTCTGCCCGCACATCTTCCTTCTGTGATTCAAGTGGATATCTCCCATTTGGGCATAGGTGGTAAGATGTTGGTGGAAGACGTGCAAATTCCAGAACATATCCATCTCTTGTCCCATAAGAATGAGCTATTGGTTTCCATTGTTACACAGCGGGGCATTGAAGAGGTAGAGGATGAAGAATCAGAAGCGGCAGCAGCAGTACCGGTTTCTGTGGAAGCATAGCACTTTATTTCATTTAACTAAATTAAATATAAACAGTAATGAGGAGTCTGCCAAGTGCGAATGGGCGAGCACAAAGCAGGCTCTTTTTTCTTGCATACAACTGATAATTGGCTCACATGAATCATGTCTCATCGATCCATACTAACGATAGGCGATGGGGGTGATGGATTGCGATTTGCACGAGTAATGTCCATGCTGTTGTTGATTCCATTATGCAGCAGCTGCAGGATACAAGGGATGGAACATCCAAGATATGGAGTGACAGTGACTACACAGATGAACGCTCTCCATCCAAGACAAGCAGTCGATGCTGTCGCGATGCAGCTGGATGGTTTGAAGTCATTCCAGCATACGATGTTGAAGATGCATCAGATCCCAATTGAACTTACTGTCAAAATGGATAAGACTCAAATCGGCAGTATCGGGATCCTTGTTAATAAATTTCACGAACTCCCTCTTGATTACCGGCCAGATGATCTGGTTTATCCGAGGGCTCCCTTTATTTTTGACGAGCGAGTAGATAAGCGCAAATTGCGCAAGGAAGCAGCTCGAGCTCTGGAGCAGCTAATCGCTGGTGCAAGACAAGACGGTATTTATTTGGCAGGTGTGTCTGCTTACCGATCGCATGCTGCTCAGACGGCCATTTATCATAGCAATGTACGGCGTTATGGCAAGAAAAATGCGGAGTTGTATTGTGCGGAGCCGGGGCATAGCGAACACAAGACAGGGCTCGCCGTAGACCTCACGCGCAGCGATGGAAGATGTGCAGCGGAAGCTTGCTTCGCGGACATGAAAGAGGCAAAATGGCTGCAGAATCATGCACATGAGTATGGGTATATTGTTCGGTATCCAAAAGGAAAAGAGCATATTACAGGATATCAATATGAGCCATGGCACATCCGTTATGTTGGGAAGAAATTGTCCGCTCTATTGACAGCACGGAGGATCACACTGGAAGAATATTATGATTCATCTTATCCGTATTGGTCTGCTCCTGAGAATGGATAACGACGTCGATGGCAAAAGGAAAACCACCCAAGCAATGCCTGGGTGGTCGCCTGGGCGCAGCTCTTAGAACAAGAAAGAACGGCTTATGATTACGAGCAAAATGAAAAGTACCAAGATAACGCCAGTGCTTGTAAATCCAAATCCACCGAAGCCACAGCTTCCACAGCCTCTTACATCAGACATGTTCAAATCCCCTTTCGTTTGGTTATGATGTATTACCGTATAAGTGTATGAAGGAAACTGAGGAGGTGATTGGACGTTTGACGGGTTGCTTCGCGTCTGTTATGTAAATAAGCCATGCATTTCCTGCATGGCTTGTATGTTCTACTAGGATTAGAAGCCTTTATATTGAGGCTCCTCCGTTTCTAATTGTTGCACACGGTTTTCCACTTGGTCGACGATCTGCTGCGTTTGCTCTGCGGCATTCGTATATAATTGCTTTGCTTCTTGGTTCTGAGTGGCCAATGCGAAAGACTCCAAGTCAGCTTGTACACCTTTTAACGAAGCTAAGCATGTTTTCACTTGAGATCCAACTGTCATGCTGCACACCTCCCTTCCTCCTCCGATACAGAGGATAATGTGTCCCGAAAGAGGAGCAGCCATACCTCCATTAAATAAATTAACTCACTTCATAAAATCATGAGCATCTACAAATAATGACGTAGTGGAATGGAACTTTTTCTTTTCAAGGAGGATGTATAATGCCACTTTGGCTGGAAATCACGCTTCGAACTTTGGTTGCGGTCGTTGTCTTGTTCCTGATAACGAAGATGTTAGGGAAGCGACAAGTTACTCAATTATCCGTATTTGAATACATAACCGGCATCACGATCGGAAGCCTTGCTGCGTATGTTTCCTTGGATTTGGAGGACAATTGGTATCTTGGGCTTGTGTCGCTGGGCGTGTGGACTGCGGTATCATTCGGGATCGAATTCTTGCAATTGAAGAGCAAGACGATGCGGGATTGGATTGACGGCAAATCTACGGTTCTCATCAAGAATGGTAAAATTCTTGAAGACAACTTAAAAAGGAACGCCTGACCTCTGATGAATTGATGCTGAAGCTTCGCAAGAAGAATGTGTTCAAGGTAGCTGATGTGGAATTCGCGATGATGGAATCAAGTGGAGATGTCAGTGTACTGTTGAAGAATGAAAATATGCCTTTTACTCCAAAGCATCTGGGGATTAAGGTCGCACCTGAGTATGAACCGCAAGTGGTTATTATGGACGGGCAGGTTATGGAGCAGCCGCTTGCAACGATTGGCCGCGATAAAAAGTGGCTGAGCGAGCAGCTGACTTCGCTTGGTGTAAAGGCGGTTCAGGATGTATATTTCGGCCAAGTAGATAGCTTCGGGGAGCTGTATGTTGATCTCTTCAACGATCAAATTAAAGTTACGATCCCACAGAAGCGGGCTAATGCTTTAGCAACGATGAAAAAGTGCGAAGCTGATCTGGAAATGTTCTGTCTGTCAACGGAAGATGAGAAAGCAAAACAAATGTATGGACAGTGCTCTCGCACGTTGCAGCACATTATTGAGAAGGTACGACCATTACTCATCCAATAATCGAAGGTATGCGATAAAGTGAGGTGGCTTCATGCTAGTAGGTAAGCAATCTTGGAAATTCGAGCGAGCTCCTTATATTATAGGCACTTCAGCCATCGTTGGGCCTGAGGAAGGGCAGGGGCCGCTTGCCGCTGATTATGACCTTATCCACGAGCAGCTTGATATCTATGAGACCAGCTGGGAGAAGGCAGAGCGCAAACTTCTCGAACAAGCAACAAGTCTTGCGATCACCAAGGCGAACGTCAACACGAACCATATCGAATATTTTATTGGCGGGGACTTGATGAACCAAATTACGAGTAACAGCTTCGCGGCTCGAACTCTGTCTGTTCCCTATATTGGCGTATTCGGTGCGTGTTCAACTTCCATGGAATCACTTGCGCTTGCAGCGATGATTATTGATTCCGGGAATGCGCATTATGCACTTGCAGGAACATGCAGTCATAACTGCACAGCGGAGAAGCAATTCCGTTACCCTACGGAATACGGTTCCCAGAAGCCTCCTACTGCACAATTCACCGTAACCGGGGCAGGCGCTGCGGTATTGTGCAATCGCGGGAGTGGGCCACGGGTAACGACCGCTACAATTGGGAAGGTCATAGACTTAGGTATAACCGATCCGTTCAACATGGGGGCGGCTATGGCGCCAGCCGCAGTAGATACCTTGCGGGCGCATTTCACAGATACTGGGAGAGAGGCTAGCTATTACGACATGATCGTAACCGGGGATTTGTCTGCCGTGGGCCATCCTATTGCTTCAGACTTATTGAGGCAGTCCGGGGTATCGATGGAGGATACCGTATTCGATGATTGCGGCTTAATGATATTTGACCGCAACAAGCAAGCCGTACAAGCTGGAGGGAGCGGCTGCGGCTGCTCTGCTGTTGTCACCTATGGGCACCTGATGAAGCGGATGATTCGAGGACAATTGAAACGAATGTTAATTGTGGCCACTGGTTCACTGCTGTCGCCACTCTCTTATCAACAAGGAGAGAGCATACCATGCATTGCTCATGCGGTATCCATTGAGATGGATTCGGAAGGTAAGTAAGAAGATAATATCACAACAAATAATTACTATTATGGATCTTGTATATCAAGATCCCTTTTTATGTAATAATGTATTTTGTTTTCAGACATATGGTTAATTATTCATATGTCTTCCGTAGAGGAATCCACATGTATGAAAATCCTCCCCACGACTACTCCTGTAAGAAAATCTAAGAAACTACTTTACAAAACTATGTAGATAAAGTAGTATAGTGAGAAATATTGAAGTGCCTATTTATGGTAAGCGGTTTTAGATGCAAAGAATCGTACGGAGAACACTCGGAATTCTCGTTTTTTTGTCGCTGCTTCCATGTTTAAAATAGTGCATAAAAAAACATCACATCATTGGATTTATTCCAGAAATAGGGGGAGTTTTGTATGAAGAAGAAGTGGAGTTTGTTCTTGAGTACGCTTCTTGCTGTATCGATCGCGTTGTCCGCGTGCGGTAGCGACAAAGCGAAGGAACCAGAGAAGAACGCTCAATCGAATGAGCAGGGTTCTAGTCAAGAAGAGAAGAAGGATGATGCGGCTGGAGAAGGCGAAATAGTTTCTGAAGGTGTCATTAAGGCTTCAGATCCTTCCAAGTCTCCCGAATTGGCGAACAACCGTAAAGATATGGTGATTATCGGTATTACAGCTCCGAAGGGGATTTTCAACCCGATTTACTCGGAGTCTGCATATGATGTATACGTTATGCGTTCCTTGTTCAAAGGGATGTTACAATATGACAAAGACGGTACAGTGAAGCCAGCATTGGCGGAAGAATATCAAGTGTCTCCTGACAATTTGAAATATACATTCAAGCTGAAGAAAGACTTGAAATTTAGCGACGGAACGGCTCTTACGGCAGAAGATGTAGCGTTTACATTTACAGTATTTCATGATAAATCCTACGACGGTCCGGCTGATATTGTGAAGGATGCACATATTAAGGGTGGACAAGACTACCGCGATGGCAAAGTATCTTCCATCGAAGGGATTAAAGTTATCGATCCGTTGACAATCGAATTCACGACCACTGAAGTTAGTGCGACAGCACTAGCTGCAATCGGCGCTTTGGAAATTATGCCTAAGGCTTACTACGGCAAGGATTACAAGCAAGGCAACCTGAGCTACATGCCTGACTTGTTCACGAGTCCAGTTGGCGCAGGCCCTTACAAGCTGGATAAGTTCGTAGCTGGACAAGAAGCTCAGCTTACGGCAAATGAGAACTACTACTTGGGCAAGCCTAAGGTTGAGAAGCTGATCTATAAATTTACAACCGACGAAACAAACGTTCAATTGCTACAAACAGGTGAAACGGATATGGATGCTCCAGCAGTATCCAAAGACCAAGTTGAGCAATTGAAGGAAATGGCCTTCTTGGATAATACATTGTATCGTACGAATGGTTACGGCTATATCGCATTCAACCACAAGTTGGATAAGTTCAAGGATAAGCGTGTTCGTCAAGCGTTGACATACGGCTTGAACCGTCAAGAGATCGTTGATGCGGTATACCAAGGCTATGCAGACGTTATCGACGTTCCACAATCGAAGCAATCCTGGTCTTACACAGACGATGTAACGAAGTACAACTTCGATCTGGAGAAGGCAAAGCAATTGCTTGACGAAGCTGGCTGGAAAGTCGGCGCTGACGGCAAGCGTGAGAAGAATGGCGAGAAGTTCGTCATCCACTTCACAGCATCTACGCCTAACGTAGTTAATGATGCAATCATTCCGGTTGCTCAGAAGAACTTCGGCGATCTCGGCATTGAGTTCATCGCTGACCAAATGGAGTTCAACGCCGTTATCGATAAGCGTAAGAAGGGTGACTTCGACATGCTGTTCATGGCATGGGGCTTGACACCAGATCCACAATCTTCTGAAGGTGTATTCACAACGAAGGGCTTCCAGAACGATATTGGATACAGCAATCCGAAGATCGATGATCTGTACAAGCAATCCAATTCGACTCTCGATGTTGAGAAGCGTAAAGAAGTCTTCCACCAAATCTATAAAGAGTTGAACGAAGATCTTCCTTATATCTTCATGTACCAACGTCGTGATATGTTCGCAACGAACGCTCGTGTTCAAGGCTTCGATATGTCGCCTTACAACGATTTCACTTATTCTCTTCCTACGATCCACATTCAATAATTGAACATGAAGATGTTCTCGGGAAGTCCAGCAATTTGCTGGACTTTCTTTTTTGATGTTAACAAATAGACATGATTTTGTTCGTTATATGATAATCATCTATGCGTTTTCCTGTATTCAAATCTTTGCTCCGATATCGTTTCATAACTAGGAGTACGAGAATTTTATTCTAATGGCTCATTCATGTTACAATAGTGGCTGATTACATTAGCTGTAGATAGATATATGGAGGGAATTATACGTTGAGATGGATGAAATCGCTGTTCGTCCTGTTCCTTACCTTGATGGTAATGACAGGTTGCGGCACGACACAGATTGGAAATGAGAAGAAGGTTGCGATAGATGGCCCTTCGACAACAGTAGAAACAAACGAACCAGCCCAATCGAAGTCCCTCACAGACTTCGAGGAAGTGGCGAGTTATATACGGAAGCATCATTCTCTTCCTGATAATTTCATCACGAAGAAGGATGCTGAGAAGCTGGGCTGGAATGCGAAGGAAGGCAATCTAAATGAAGTAGCTCCAGGCAAGAGCATTGGCGGAGACATCTTCCGCAATCGGGAAGGCAAGCTGCCGAAGAAGAAGGGACGCATTTGGTATGAAGCAGATATGAACTATTCCAAGGGATTCCGCGGCAAAGATCGTCTTCTCTTCTCAAATGACGGGCTGATCTATAAGACAGAGGATCATTATGATACATTCCAGCAGATGAAAGGGAAGGATGGAGAGCGATGACCAGACAGATTGTTGAATTGGATGGACGACTCTTAACCTCGCATACGATGCTGCATGATCTCCTCAGCAAGGAATTAGAGCTCCCTGAACATTATGGACGTAATCTGGATGCACTGTGGGATTGCTTGACGGAATCATCTGCACGTCCGTTAACAATCCATTGGAGCCATTATGAGGCAAGCAAAAAGCAGTTGGGAGAGTATTGCGAGCAGGTGCTGCATTTGTTCCAAGATGCAGAAGCCCAGTTGGATGGATTCAAAGTGAAGGTCACACGGTAATGTGCGGCAGATAAGGAATAAAGACATCATAATGAATATAGAAGCTATAACAGAGAACAAGCCTTTGACAATAGGGACAAAGGCTTGTTCTTGTATAAATCACATGTGTTATCTTACAAGAAGACAAAATAAATGACGGCTGCCAATACGATGCGATAGATAGCAAATGGTACGAGTTTCACTCGATTAATCAGCTTCAAGAAGAAGCGGATAGATATGAGAGCGAATAGGAATGCGCTAATGAAGCCGACGATGAAGAACGGCAGTGCATCCATGGAGAAATCCTTCCAATGCTTCAGAAGAGATAATCCGCTCGCTCCAGCCATGACAGGTACGGCCATAATGAATGTAAAATCAGCAGCCGCACGGTGACTCATCCCCAGCAGTACCCCGCCTGAGATCGTAGAGCCGGAACGGGAGAATCCTGGCCATAGGCCGAGACATTGGAACAAGCCGATGCCAAATGCTTGCTTGTACGTTACTTGATCCACCGTCTTTGCCGTTGGCTTCGCAGGGCGGAACCAGTCTGCTGCGATCATGAGCACTGCTCCGAGCACAAGGCCAATCAACACAGTCTGGATGGAAAATAAGTATTGATCAATATACTTTTCGAACAGTAATCCAAGCACTGCTGCTGGAATTAATCCAACGAGCACTTGTGTGAGCTTCAATCTGGAATGTCCGGCTCTACCTAGCTCTGGATCAATTGGAGCACGCTTCAACCCAAGCAGTTGGAAAAAACGATCCCAAAACACAACGACAACCGCAAGGATGGAGCCAAGCTGGATCACGACTTTGAACATATTCGCCATTTGAGGGCTAAATATCTCTTTTGAATGAAGCATAAAGTCATCCACTAGAATCATATGCCCGGTCGAAGAGACCGGAGCAAACTCAGTCAGGCCTTCTACCACACCTAAAATAAATCCAACAAACATGTCCCACCAATTCAACGATAGTCACTCTCCTATGTAAGGCCTGTAAAATAGAATGGCATAGCACAGATTGTATTATATAGCGATCTTGCACATTGTGGTAGTGCTAGTTTACATAATATGTAGTGTGTTAACAAATGATTTACATACAAATAGTACGGGAGTTAGCGCCAATCGAAAAATCATCTAGTATAGAATACAAATAAAAAACTGCTTACGACGTTAAGCAGGATTTTTTCAGGAATTCATATCTGCAAATATTTCCTCGCTTTTGTTCGTATCAAAAACAGAAAACCAAATACTAAACCTGAGGTATTAAAAAATGCTAAAAATAACTGAGCTTCTGGCATGAATATACGCCCAGCATTTCTTTTTGATATTTGAAGAAAAATTCCATCGTGGATCAAAAGCTCAGATATAAGGAAATATACACGCATATTTAGCTTTAGTTTCAGCTCTGTCCGGCGGGGATAGAAGGATTCTTTATTCAATGAACAAAATAACTTCTTCGGTCGACGATACATAATCCGTGTCTGTATCGCTACATTCAGTGCTATGTTCAAATATCAGATCAACAACGATTTTTTAATGATTTGAAGTAGTTCGCGCTCAGATTTATGTCTTGTACTTGTAAGAGAGCTCGTATATGATAATTATATCTAAATAGGTAAATTATTCCCAAATATAAAAATAACAAGATGATTAGGAGGTAGTCGATTGTGGGGAAGACGGTCAGAGTGCACCAGACGTACATGACAAGCTGGAGTGCGCTTGGTATCGCTGTCATCTGTATAATGCTTGTTCTCGCAACACTTTGGTCAGAACAGCCGCCGGCGCCAAAAGGAGAGAACGCGCCGATCGAACAATTTTCAGCGGAAAGAGCTATGAAGCATGTGAGAGCCATCGCACAGCTGCCGCATCCATCAGGTTCGCTTGAGAATGAAAGGGTTCGAACCTATTTAGTTGAGCAAATGGAGCTATTAGGGCTACAGCCAAATGTGAACATGTATCCAAGGGCAGGGCAATTTAATGGCATTTCCGAGTCGTTCGAGCTGCACAATATCATTGGAGTACATAAGGGAACCAAGCCGGGAAAAGCATTGATGCTTACCGCTCATTACGATTCTACACCGTTTGGCCCAGGGGCTAATGACGACGCGGTTGGAGTTGCAGCACTCTTGGAGACGGCACGCATTCTACAGGCCAGTCCGTCGATGGATCGGGACATTTGGTTCGTTCTGACCGACGGGGAAGAGAAAGGGTTGCTTGGTGCAGAGGCATTCTGGTTAAACAATAAAGTTCGTGAACAGATAGGACTTGTCGTGAATTTCGAGGCAAGAGGTTCGAGAGGACCGTCAATCATGTTCCAAACGAGTCGAGATAATGGGAATCTTATTTCTGAATTTGCCTCTTTCGCGGTGTCTCCAGTCAGCACTTCTCTGTTAGGCGACATGTATCGGACGATGCCGAATGAGACGGATTTGACCGTCTCACTGAATGCAGGCATACCAGGGCTGAATTTCGGATATATCGACGGCTGGGACAAATACCATTCCGAACAAGATACGCCCGATAATGTCTCAATGGCTACATTTCAGCACCATGGTGAGAATGCACTTGCAGCGGCGAAGCAGTTCGGAAGTATGGATTTGGAGCAATTGAATGGTTCCGATAGGGTCTATTTTAACTGGTTTACGATGCTCCTTCATTATCCTGCTTCCTGGACGATACCGATGTCTATCCTGATTGGAATTGGATGGCTATTCTGCATCGCGGTGTTCTTCAAGAAGAGAACGATTACGTTGAAGGGAATGGCACTCAGCTTCCTGCTTACACTTGGAAGCATCATAACATCAGTTGTGATTGGTTACTTGGTGTTTGTAGGGGTTATGTATATTGGAAGTTCAGTGGCGGGGATGCCACTGGAACCGGCTTCCATTCCGGCTCAGGTCAATCTTGCTTTTGTACTGATCGCACTACTTGTTCATCTCGTATTCACGCGTCTGACTCGGCATAGGGTCAACGTCTTGGAAATGATTCTAACCGGAATGTTGTTCTTCTTCCTGCTTCTAATCGTTGTGTTAGGGCTTATCCCTGGAGCAAGCTACCTATTCCTGTTCCCGCTTCTTATTCACTGCATCGTCATCGGGTGTACACTGCATAAGCGCAATCCGATAATAGTCCTGCAGCGGCCATGGGTGAGCCTTGTATTTGCGCTTGCTCCATTGACGCTGACAACAAGTTTATTTCATGTGCTATATACGGGAATGCCACTTCAGATTACGGTATTCACCACGGTTCTGTGCGTGTTAATATTGACCTTGCTGCAGCCGCTTATGACGAGTCTAACGATGGTTCGGAGAAGCCGTTTCGCGAAAATTGTGGATAGAAAATAGGTAAAACAGAGCCCATGAGAGCCCATATATGCATCATGGGCTCTGCTCGTGTTTTATTCGGTTTGCTAGGAGTCGCGACAGTGCCATAATAGTTTCATCACATCAACCCGCTCATACGAGCACCATTTCTCCCATTGCTTGATTGCGCCTTCTAATCCACCGACCTGCGGATGCACCGTTGTAATTGCACGGTTGAAGCGGGAACTGAATGGAATGAACGAGAGCGGCGAACCGGCGGTGATATGAATTTGGTTCCACCTTTTATGGGTAGTCGTAGTTGTACCATCCGTATCGGCCACATCCATTTCAAATACCGTAAAGGAGTGGATATCTCCCTGCTTGCTGAGCATAGACATCGCAGGTGCGGTGATTGCATCCATGCTGTGTGAATAGTTCTGTAGGGCGTCAGGCTGTACCGTGATATATTCAACATAGAATGCACATTCTGGCGGCAAGTTCGTCTCTTCTCCGATTACACAGCTAGGTATAAGATGAGCTGATAAGGTTCGGCTGTGTGAGCGGAGCTGCTCAGTCATGCAGGGATCGCCATCGTTTACATACGTCTGTTCCAGCGCCGTAAATTCCGCTGCGCTCATGTCCGGAGGAAGCTTGTAAATGAATAGATCGCTCCATTGCGATTTGTTCGTTCTTCCTTGTACAACGAGAGAGGTGCGGAATCCCCATGCCTCTAACAAAACTCCATGCGAGATCATGTGCTGTAGAAGAGCTTCGTATCGTCGTTCCCATTCCGGAATTGCATTTGTCTGTACCGTCCGTAAAACGTACTTCGCTTGATGATTCGTCATTGGTTCTGGGTGAGGAAAATTGAAACGATTGCGATTTGCAAGTGTTATCCGAAAGCTTCTACGTAGCCAGCGTATAGATGCACCAGCAAAAATAATGACGAGGAGCATTACCGTTCCCAAACTTGTCATGATGATCGTAAGCATAAGTTGTAGTCCTCTCTATTGTTCATTTACAAACCATATGAAGTGACTTGTTTTGTTCTCCTGGACACTTTTCGAGCGAACGGGAAGGATTTCGTTGATCAACGTACTTCACAATTTGTAGCTACAACATCTAATGGTAGCGAACCTTAAAGCTAACAACATCAATCGCAGGAAGGATATCGATTCCATCTGACGATGTAATCTTACGCGGGCAAGAAAGTAGATGTTCATGGTGCTAATGTAAAATAGCGAATAGAACAGAGTGGCTCGTCAACGGTTCAGTCATGATCTGGATATCGAATGACTGAGGTATGAATCGACAACGTATGTTCTTCCATGCATGCTGTTACAACCTGTTAAAATTCTGGTATTATATAGGGTGTGCATGTTTTGTTTTTAGTGGAAATGATAGATTCGGGAGGATATCTGATTGGAAGGGTTAGTAAAGTTGGAGCAAGTGACGAAGAGCTATGATCGTCGTGTCATCCTGCAACATGTAGAATTGTCTATCGGAGCACAAGAAGCAGTATCGATTACAGGAACGAATGGATCGGGGAAAAGCACGTTGCTCCGATTAATTGCCGGATTAGCCAAGCCGACGAGTGGAATGATTCATCGTCACGGAGGAAGCAAGCAGCGTATTGGCTTCGTTCCTGATCGACTGCCGAAGCTGCGGCTTACACCGGAAGAGTACCTATTTTCCATGGGTGGTATGCAAGGGATGAGCAAGGAGGCCATATCTGCACGGCTGGATGAATTGCTTGCCTTGTTCAAAATGGAGGATGCAGCTGCACGAAGAATGAATATCTTCTCCAAAGGGATGCTGCAAAAGGTGAACCTCATGCAAGCAGTACTGAATAAGCCGGATTTGTTACTGCTAGATGAGCCTCTATCCGGATTGGATACGGACTCACAGCGAGAGCTAATTCGTCTGCTCGGACATATGAAGCAGCAGGGCATTGCAATGGTAATGTCATGTCATGAGGCCTCCTTAGTCGAGCAGCTGGCGGATCGATGCGTAAGCATTCACCGCGGCTCTATTGCAGTTACAGAGGTTCGTCCGCTCGAGGAAGATGTGCAGATTGAGGTGACGGTACAGGCATCCCAGTCTATAAGAGAAGAGATTGGTCGAATAGAAGGGGTTCTCAGTTATGACAAACATAATGGGATAGCAGACAGTTACATTATACACACACGACGACAAGATTCGGATCGTGTGCTGATAGAGCTGCTAATGCGGAAATGTTCGATTGTATCGGTTCAAGCAAGTGTCAAACGGTATGTCGGGACAAATTATGCCCAGCAGTCCTCACGACAGGAGATACGCGAAAATGCTTAAATCAACCATAAGGTACCTGCTGCGGAACTACAGTCGTTCGTATCGCTACATACCGCCATTATTTACGTTCTTGATTAGTTTGGGCTTGTTCTATACGTATACACCGAACCCGATTATGGGCAGCTTCTCGTTCACGACGATGCTGATTTATGTCTTTGCAGCTTGGTTCAGTTACAGCTTCCTGAAGACGGAGCATTCGGTTCAGGAGGAATTGACCATCTTGCATGTGAAGAGCCGAGCACTCTATCTGATTGGGCTTATTTGTTCGGTTGCGCTTCTCATGTGTTTCATTGTTGTTGTGGCAATTGCTTACCCAATCGTGTTCGATAAATTTGACGAGCCTATTCGGTTCGAGCATCTCATTGTCGGGCTGTTCACGCACCTCAGCTCTGCACTCCTCGGAATTGCGATATCGCTGTACTTCGCGAAGCGGGTGGAGCGTGCTAGCTATGCAATTGGCGGGATACTGCTTATTCTTGCACTGTCCTTCTGTCAAGGAGCACTTATCGCAAAAGCAGGCATAGCAGGTGCGCTTCTATCTTGGGTATTTCCGCCTGCCTATCACACTATGAATATGCTGCTGAACTATAGCAGTTATACAATGGCATCAACTGTTGGTACGATCGGGTTATCTATTGGATATGCGGTACTACTGATGATTCTACTCATTCAGGTGCTGAAGCGGGTTGAAGAGTAGTCTGCAGATCATGGGTGCAATTATATGTAGGTACATCATATAAACGAGATACTTTTACGAAGCGAGGAGTACTATATGGGGAAAATAATTGCATCGGTTAGCTGCACATTGGATGGAATATATACATGGCCTCAAGGCGATGAAAATAACATGGTGAGTTGGGCGTTGCCTGGTATTATGGACTCCATGGGCGACAATCTGATGATGTTTCAGAACGCAAGCGCAATTTTGATGGGGCGAATCAACTACGAAGGATTAGCAAGCTACTGGCCATCCCGAGAGGGGGAGTTCGCCGACGCCATGAACAAGACCTCTAAATATGTGGCTACGCGTAATCGAGAGCTTGCGGAAGTGCAATGGGGGAATTACGGCGATACGATCTCGCTGCTCGCCGGCGACTTGCATCAGCTTGCTGCTGAACTGAAGAACGAAATCGAAGGGGACATTATCGTCCCAGGAAGCGCCAGCTTGGTGCAGAGCCTATTAAAGGCTGGCTTGGTGGACGAAATCAATATGATTATCCACCCGGTCATCCTTGGCAGTGGGAAGCGATACTTGGAAAGCGTTGCTGCAAGGAACGACATGAGACTCCTAAGCAAGCAGCTTTATGAAACAAGCGGCTCCATTAGGTTGCGCTACGAGGTCATTCATTAATGATGTCGACGTTCAACGCTAGATACTTGTCTTAAATCATCAATCTAAGGGCTATCGTTAGCGCTAGTCTATTACTTTATTTTCTTTGATAAGGAGAATCGTCATGATTGATAACGGTAGGTTAAAAATGTGCTCTATGCAAAGTCTGAACTATGAACAACGGCGGTTGTTTGTATAGAGCTGAAGCCTGAATGAAATAGATACCGCCATGACTTCAAATGAAGTTATGAAGTTGATAGCTTAGACTTTGCTCTCTTCACAGTATATTTCTGTAAGGAGTAGAGCGAAGATGAAATATGTAAATGCAGATCGAGTATTACCCGAGACATTGATTCAAGAGATTCAAAAATATATACAAGGCGGACTGCTGTATGTCCCTGCCCCGAAGTCGCAGCATAAGAAATGGGGCGAACAATCGGGAAACAGGAAGATGTTGAACAGGCGGAACACGGCTATTCGTCATTCCTTTGCAGCGGGCTCAACTGTGGATGAGCTTGCAGAGCAATATTGCTTATCCTCGGACAGCATTAAGAAGATTGTATATACAAAATCATAGAGGTTTGGATGTATAGGCTGCATCAGAGGGATCTGGTGTAGTCTTTTTTATTTGCAATATGTTGCAGCTTCTTGGAGTCCACCTACTACAATAAAGGCTGTAAGAGCAGCTTATGAATGTGTCGACCGAGAAATAATTTGATAAGAACTTTCAACCATCGATACGAATTTCATATGGCTATGTGCTCGAATATGCTCAAATTGGAGTGGAGAAAAATGATATCATTCTTTCGATTCGACACGAACGAAGAGAAACATGCGCTGCTGGATCGGGCGAGAAATGTGGCGTTAACGGCTATTCAGAGGTATGAAATCGCATGGGAAATGATTCAGTTCATTCAGTTGTCGGATACAATTACATATAAGCTTGAAGCGACTCCTCAGGAACGCTATCTACTGCGTATTCACTCGGATCGGTGCAGTCGAGATGAGATTGCTTCCGAACTCGCCTTTCTTCAGATGTTACACTATTCGAATGAGTTGATGGTGCCAACTGGGGTGGCGAGCAAGGTTGGGAGCTCTATCAAGCAGCGGCCGATAAGGTTGATGCTCAAGTTGCCGGGATGGAGCGAAATGCTGATACATATGGTCTGATTCATGCTGATTTGCACACAGGGAATGTTGTATATAACGGGGAAGAGCCACGTCCGATTGATTTTGGTCGGTGTGGATATGGCTATTATCTTTATGATATGGCGGGTGCACTATTAGGACTTGGTGTAAAGCAGCGTGATCAGTTTATTACAGGCTATGAAAGTAACTTCTCATTAGAACGTGCAAGGAGAATGCGCAGCGAGATATTATTCTCTCTTGCATTCCCCATATGTACGAGTACGATTGTTGTATTATTGTTTGCAATGCGTGCTTACGAACTGTTGGACAAAATACTTAGGATTGAGTGGTTCGCCCGTTGCACGTTTCAATAGATCATTCCATGTCCATGTAGCGCCAGGGAAGAAAAATTGCTCCTTTATATAAGTTCCTGCTTCCTGAGAAAACAAGTCATGCGAAATGTTCGTCATCATATAATGATGCAGTTGGGAAGCGGTCAGCTCGCCTAATAAATAGCTCTGATAGCTTACAGGAGCGAGCGTGAAATGCATCTTGGCAGCCCAGTCCGGATACCGGGTATCCTCTGGTGCATGCAAGTGCTGGATCTCTTCTACGAGCTGCCACCAACGTTCATTCACATTCGTATGCGGACACTCATACAGCTCGCGCTCGAACTTCGCAAATGTAATATACCATCTCATACTGACCAGCATCTCGCGTTGAAGTGTACCGCGCAGGGCAGAGGCATGGGAAGCAAAGGCGTTTGGTTCCGGCTTGATGAAGCGGGTAATCCATTCCCGATCCTTTGTCAGTCGGCCAAAAAGCATCGCAATCGCTTCGGTAGTAAGTGTATGGGCTGGCTTGCGTAGAAGGAAAGGCAGCGCAGCATCAATATTTTTCTCATATGCCGCATGACCGAACTCGTGCAGCATTACGCTCATCCAAAATTCGCTCGGATTCATGCTCATCATGATCCGTGGTTCGCCCGTACGTCCCATCGCCGTGCAATACCCATATGGATATTTCTTATCGCGCGGATATAGGTCACTGCGTGCAATAACATCTGTGATATCTAGCCCCATACTTTGAAACGTCTCTGCTGTAATTGCTTCCATCCGGTCATTTTGTAAATAATCAGCCATACTCCATTCACTGACGGCAGACGTACTCTGAAAGAACGGATCTGAATAGTGCCACGGCCTAAGCTGCGATACTGAAATATGGAACTTTTGGGCAAGTTCCTCGTCAATTTGCTGCTTCACAAGCCGATACGGTTCTTCACTCTGGACAAGCAGCTCATCGATTAAGGCAAATACGACGTCAAGATCGAGATCCTGCGCGCTATATTGCATCTGATAATAATTGTCGTAACCAAGTGTGTGCGCCTCTTCATTGCGCTGCTGGATAAGCTGCAGTGCACGATCACAGACCTGCTTGCCAATTTGCTTGCTAGCGAGCCATGCCTGCTTACGTTCTTCCGGATCAAGACTTGTTTCCAGAATCGTGCGAATATCATTGTTCGATACATGCTGGTTCTGTACGGTAGGACGGTAGGAATTGAAAATGTCCACTAGCTCCTTTGTCATGCGAGTAGAGCGTTCAGCAAGCTTCGGATCTAACTGTTGATTGATCATCAAGTGATGAAGCTCTGTAAGCTGCCGTTGTTGTAATGATGTTAGCTGCTTATTCTCTAGGTGCTTCGTAATGAGGGCGAATCGCTCTGTGTCTGATAAATAACGCTTCCATTCATTTTGAGCAACCTCCAACGCATCATTCCATGATTCCTCACCTGTAGAAGTTACCATCCATCCTGCTTGACCGATCGTTATGCTTAGCTCCTGAAGATTCTTGTTCTCACCCTGCAAAAAAGACTCCACATCCATCGCATCCATATGAATTCTCCTCTCCATAACACTACTAGCACAATGTGTAAGTTTATACTTATTACAATACCAAAATAATGAAATTTGGAATTTTTGATTTATGGCATTAATCGTACAATTAGGTAGGTATTATTGACGTATAGCTGGGTGTACCGGGGAAATGAATAGAGCAGGCAGCTCCAATTAACAGTTACTTAGAGGTAACAAGGTTACTTCTAGGTTACTAGAACACTTCAAAGTGCGTACTTCCTTTTCGAATTCATGTAAGCCATAATGCATGTATATTCGCCGATCACATGATGTGAACGGGTGGACGATCATGAAGAAGACTTAGGAGGAACGTGAAATGGCAGCGAATTTACAAGATAGAGTGACATTGCATAATGGAGTGAAAATGCCGTGGTTCGGACTTGGTGTGTTCAAGGTGAATGACGGTTCCGAAGTTGTCGATTCCGTTGCGGCAGCAATCAAGAATGGATACCGCAGTATTGATACTGCAGCTATATATGGAAATGAAGAAGGCGTAGGACAAGGGATCCAAATCGGATTGAAAGAAGCGGGTATCGCGAGAGAAGACTTGTTCATCACTTCGAAAGTGTGGAATGCGGACTTGGGTTATGAATCTACGCTTGCAGCCTATGATGAAAGCCTGAAGAAGCTCGGTCTCGAATATTTGGATTTGTATCTAATTCACTGGCCGGTAGAAGGTAAGATTAAAGACGCATGGAGAGCGTTGGAGACCCTTTATAAAGCTGGCCGCGTGAAAGCAATTGGGGTGAGCAACTTCCATATTCATCATTTGCAAGATTTGCTGAAGGATGCAGATATCAAACCAATGATCGACCAAGTCGAATTCCATCCACGTTTGACACAGCAAGAGCTTCGCGAATTTTGCTTGGAGCAAGTCATTCAGTTTGAGGCATGGTCTCCGCTTATGCAAGGACAACTGCTTGATCAACCTGAATTGCAAGAAATTGCTAGTAAACACGGAAAATCGGTTGCACAAGTAATCTTGCGTTGGGATTTGCAGCATGGCATCATTACCATTCCGAAATCGATTAAGGAACATCGGATCGTAGAGAATGCCTCTATTTTCGATTTTGAATTGTCACCAGAAGAGATGGAGCGCATTGACGGATTGAATCAACATCATCGTGTTGGTCCAGATCCCGACAATTTCGACTTCTAAATTGGATAACGAAGGCTGCCCAAGTCACTAGTGTGACAAGGGGCAGCCTTTTTACGTTTATTGAGCGGTCATCATGCATCATCTATAGACAAATGAAAACGAACATGAGAAAATAAATAACTGATATTGAGAATCATTATTAATTAATTAATAATCGTGGTTAACGAATGATAGGAGTAGGAGGAAAGTGGTGAAAGAGGATATACACAACGCCTTTTTACATAAAACCTTGTTGGAATTCAAACAGATGGAGCAGGTTGAAATTCACGATAGTAGGCGATGGGAGAAACAAGAGCTTATATCGCATATGTTACTGTATGTAGTGAAGGGTCAAGGAAAATTGTACATGAACGACGGATGTAATGCTGCGGAGCTGTTGCCGAATACTGTTTTTCTATTGCCGGTCGGATCCGTTCTTGCAGCTGAATGCGCCGCGGAACATGGACTGCACCTCTATAAAATCGAGTTCGACATCTATCGCGCAATGGAATGGAGCGATAAGAGAAGAGTATATGAGAAGGAGTTGACTTTGCCTGTTAGCGGGGAAATACGGGTCGAGCAGCAGCATCGCATTAGACGCTTGATTCGATTATTATGCAAGGACAGCCCCTCTATAACGCGTATGGCTCATTCCCCTTATCAGCCTCATCTACATGATATATTAAGCGTCATATTTGAAAACAGGACGTCCAGGATATTAGATAGCACCGACAATTTGCTGGATTGCACAATTGAGTATATGCAGCAGGCATTTTCCACGAATATTACCTTGGCTAAGCTAGCAGATTTAGCAGGCATGAATCCTTCTTATTATTCTCAGCTATTCAAACGGAAAATGAAGAAGAGTCCAACCGAGTATTTGACCGATCTGCGCATGAATCAGGCGAAGCAGCAATTGCTGCAGCCAAGCGGGAAAATACGCGACATTGCTCGAGATGTAGGATATAAGGATGAGTTTTATTTCAGTAGGCGGTTTAAGGCATGCAGCGGAATTGCGCCAACCGCATATATGAAGAAGCGGCATATTCATATCGTGTCACTCTCTCAGCCATACACAGACCATCTTTTTACACTGGGTGTAAAGCCATTTGTCTTACATATCGATAAAGAAGCGCCAATGATGTCTATGCCGGTCTATGATCGAATGTGGGAACGATATAGAGAATCATTATTGAAGAACAAGCCCGATATGATTTTGTGCAAGGATCACATTTCCCAGCAAATGAACAGGTATTTTGGGGATATCGCTCCCATTGTAACGATTCCTTGGAAGCGGTTGGACGTGTTCGGACACATGCGCGAGATTGCCCGTCTTGTGGGTAAAGAAAATGCAGCACATGAATGGATAGCACGTCACGAAGAACGAGTCGAGCCGACCAAAAGAAAGTTAAAGCAATGATCGGGGAAGGTACGGTTGGGCTGCTTACATTTGTCGATCATAAAGTAAAACTTTATGGCGCGCGCAACATTGGGCATGTGTTTTATCGATCTTTGAATTTATCACCCCCTGATAAAATTCGAAGAGAAATAGATAAGCACTTGCCTGGAACGATCTTTAATTGGATGTCTGCGACCACAGCAAATTTATCTGATTGCGATACGGACTATTTGTTCCTTGTAACGAAGTCTGAAGAGTGGGCAAGGGATTCCATAAAAGAATTACAGCAGATCGAAGGCTGGCGTAGTCTCCCTGCCGTGAAGTATGGTAATGTGCATGTGTTGGATTGGGACAAATGGATGATGTATTCTCCGCGGTCAATTGAAAGTCAACTCAACGAGGCCGTAAGTCTGCTCATGGCTGCAAAATAAAAATTATACAAATAGATATCTAAAGATATGGTATGGATTAATGGATAAAGTTCAACCATAATAATGATTATCATTATCATCTATACTACATATAAAGGGGTTTGGCATCATGATTACACGTCATCGCATGAAGATACTTACTTGTATCAGCACATTACTCGTAATGATTACTGCAGCATGCAGCGGGCAAGTGCCCTCAAATAAACAGAGTGAATCGGGGAAATCATCACAGGTTCAAACGGTCTCTTCCGATATGAAGCCTCAGGCTGATATTGCAGGAGCGGACAAACGTATTGCGGTATTATCTATTCCTTTTACGAGCGACTTGCTTGCTTTAGGAATTACCCCGATAGGAGCGGTCACGCAAAAAGGTAAAGAGTTTCTCCCACATGTAGCTGATCTCTTGCCACATACGCAAAATTTAGGCAATTCCCAAGATCCCAACCTTGAAGCGCTCGTGAACGTGGAACCAGACCTTATCATCGCGCAGGAAGAGCTGATAAAGGGCAAGGATGAACTTGAGAAGATTGCGCCGACAATTGTGCTTAATTTCAAGCAATCGACCTGGCAAGAACAGTTGCAGCAACTCGGTAAGGCGTTAGGTAAAGAAAAAGAGGCCGAAGCGTTCATTGCCGATTATAAGCAAAAAGCGGCTACAGCAAAAGAATCTATCAAGCAAGTGCTTGGTGACGAGACGGTGTTAGTGCTGCGCGTCATGAAAAAAGAGCTCAGAGTATACGGATTGGATCGCAATTACGGCTCATTGCTTTATCGAGACTTGGGGATTAAACCCGCCAAGGGCTTAGAAAGTATAGGCCGAGGAAAGGAAGGACCGCAAGCCATCTCCAGCGAGCTGCTGCCGGATTTCGATCCCGATCACATTCTGCTTGAAGTATCTGCCGACACGGCTGCGCAGCAGCTGTTCAAAGAGTTGGAGGAGAGCGCCATCTGGAAAAATCTAAAGGCGGTCAAAAGAGGCAATGTTCATGCGATTGAACAGCAGCCATGGTTAGATTACTCGGCTCTTGGTCAGCTTAAATCGTTGGATGAGGCGGTAAACCTATTTACGCGCAAATAGGAGACGGCGTCTAGCAACAATAAGGGGCTACCATTACATCATCAAGGATGACGGGTGGAAGCCCCTTACTCTTATGACCATTACTATTGAATAAGCCCACATGCAATGCGATCACCTGAGTTGCCTGACGGATCAGTCTTATAATCATCAGGCTGTGCATGGATGATTAACGCTGTACCGCCTGACTTCAACAGCGAATTCGGTTTATCCTTCTCCAGCGTGACCATCTCGGTTGTGAAGGTGGCTTGCGCTTTGCCGTCTTCTCCTACCTCTAGATTCGGCAAATCGCCACTATGGTAGCCCTTCGGATTCTCAAAGCCATGCTCCTTATGAGTCGGGTTCAAATGAGCCTCAGCGGTCTTGAAATCAGGGGTATCGCAACGGCCTACCGCGTGAAAGTGTATGCCATGCTTACCTGGTGACAGAGCTTGGACATCGATCGCCATTTGAACCTTATTACCGACTTGAGTTAGTTGTGCCGTACCGATGGAATCTCCTTTCGTGTTAATGATATTTACGTTTACACTTGGAGACTTCACTCCCGCCATTGTTTCCTTAGCTACACATGCGCTAAGCAGCAGACAGCTTGTCAGCAGGCACGCGAATACGAATTTCTTCATGTTGACCTCCTTGAGTTATATCGTGTCGGTAACAGTGTTCACCTATTTTTCAGAAAGAAAACCGTCTTTCTTCAATTTTGCTCGTGGCTGGGGAATGAAGTTTGCAAATATGGTATGCTTGTACAAGAATAAACGAGACAAGGTACTAGACAAGGGGTTAGCACGATACATGATGTTTGCGATAGATATGTAGCATGCTAATTTGAAGATAGCAATAAGAAAGTAAAAGGAAGAAAGCCTAAAGCGAGGGTTGAGCATGATTCAGGTGAAAGGCGCAATTGATACGAAGACGAGATGCCGTCATTATCATTCAGAGGTGGACGTAATTGCGATTAAGTTCAAATGTTGTGGTACGTATTATGGCTGCTATTATTGTCATGAGGAGGCAGAGGATCACGAGCCTATGGCATGGCCAATAGCGGAATGGGGTACGAAGGCGATTTTATGTGGCAATTGCCATACGGAGCTCACGATTCATGAGTATCTTAGTTGTAACTATGAGTGTCCGATATGCCGAACCTCATTTAACCCAGGATGCAAGAACCACGATCATTTGTATTTTGATCAAGAGAAGGTAACGCGGTTGTGAGTATAGGCTAGAGAAGCAGACGGAAAATATACTTTCTTATATGGAATACACAAAAGATGACTTCTGAATGGATCG
>NZ_JMDX01000017.1:0-43298 GCF_000935845.1 Paenibacillus sp. E194 | reverse complement strand
AATACTAAGTTTGTTACTAGTAGTTGCGATAGTAGTCACGTTCTTGCCTGTTGGCACAGGTGTAGCGATGTCATCAAATGTAAATAATTTATTTCCGAATGGTGATTTCGAATCAACTGCAGCGCCGAGCGGTACTTGGACTCAATATACGGATACGAACCCTGTACCTGTTAATTGGGACACATGGATTCCTGTAGGTTCTGGTAAACCAACTGGTAGGACAGTAAGTGTAACGGTTGCTACCTATCATTCTTATAGTGGTCAGCAATCGATGCTGATTGATGCTTCTCAAACAAGCCGCGTGTCAATTAATGCTAAGGCACCTGTTGCAGCAGGCAAATCGTACCGCTTGCAAGTGTGGTATAAAACCGAAAATATTGCAGGTGGCAGCGGCGCTTATTTCCGCACTTCTGTGCTGAATCCTTCTAACACAAAATTAATAGATGGACCTACTTCAACGAAGGTGTATGGTACGAACGATTGGACGATGCAGCAAGTTTTTATAACGGTGCCGGCTGGTGGTGCCAAATTTTTTGTTGAATTGTTTTTAGAAAATAGCACCGGCAAAGTGTGGTTTGATAACATTCGGCTGGAGGAATATGACGGCATAACGGGGTTAGCGCTTGAACCGACGGCAACGATGATGACGGTTGGAGAGACGAAGCCGCTCACATTAACCGTCACTCCAAAAAATCTTCCATCTCCCAAAGTAATATGGAGTACTAGTGATGAGAACGTAGCTACTGTTGATCAAGATGGTAATGTAACAGCAGTTGCTGCGGGTGTAGCAACAATCACTGTTGCAACAGAAGACCAGATGATAAAGGCACAAAGTAACATTGGTGTAGACTCCACAGAAACAGCAGCTGCTTACGACCAATTGCGTACGCGCTGGAAGCAGAAGTTAGTAGGAGCTGTAGACGATAACCTCGCTTCTGATCTCGCTATTCAGGCACTAGTAGCTGAGATGGACAATAGTGTATCCAATGCCGCTAAGACGGGTTATCTCGATACACTTAGTGCTAATGATAGCAGCCGCAAATACTTATGGTCGGATCTTGTCGATAACGTGGACACGAAGGAGCAGCATGCCAACAACATCGTTAGCGAGTTTACTCGTATTAAAACAATTGCAATCGCTTACAGTACAGAGGCTTCCCGTTTCTATCACGATCCACAGTTGCGGGATGCAATTATAGGAGCTCTGGATTGGATGTACGCTAAGCGTTATAACGAGCGTTTATCCTACAGCAGCGCCAGCAGCTGGTGGGGATTTGAAATCGGTGCACCGCAGCTGTTAAATGATTGTCTGATCCTTATGTATGATGAGTTGAACGATCAGCAAATAGGCAACTTCATGCGGACAATTGATAAGTATTGTCCTAACCCAACAAAGCGGGTGCAAAATAGCTCCGTGATCGAGACCGGTGGCAATTTGCTGGACAAAGCGCTTGTTGTAACTTTGCGCGGCGTAATTGGTAGAAATAGCGCTAAAATTACGCAAGGACGGGATTCGATCGGTTCAGAGTTTAATTATGTCACAAAAGGTGATGGTGTATATGAGGATGGTTCACTGGTGCAGCATGCGAATATCGCTTACACTGCTGGCTATGGTGCAGTCTGGCTCAGCCGCACGGCGGACATCACTTATTTGCTCAACACTTCACCATGGCCTGTGACTGATCCACGTGTGGCTAACATTTATAAGTGGGTAAGTGATACATTCGAACCGGTTATTTACAAAGGGCTGTACATGGATATGGTTAACGGGCGGGGGATCTCCAGAAAAGACTCGGGTACGGCTCGCGGTACGATTGTAGCTTTAGCAAGTTTAGCTGAGGGTGCACCACCAGAGGTTAGTGCTAATATTCGCAGTATGGTTAAGGAATGGGTAAGCAAGGATACAACCTTTGATGATTACTATAGAGGCTTGCCGATTTATAGTGTGATGTTGTTGAAGAAAGTGATGAACGATGATACTGTCGCACCGCGCGGTGAATTGTCGCGCAGTTATATGTTCAACGGTATGGCCCGTGTCGCGCATCATCGTCCGAACTACGCTTTTGGGCTAAGTATGTTCTCAGACCGCATTTCTGCCTTTGAAATGGGCAATAAAGAAAATGTAAAAGGTTGGGATACTGGTCTTGGCATGACCTATATCTATAACGATGACTTATTGCAATATCGCGATGGATTTTGGGCAACGGTTAATAGTTTCCGTTTGCCAGGCACGACAACAGACGGTTCTGGAGAAGGAAAGATGCCGGGCGAATGGGCGTACTATTACAATACGAAAAGTCATGTTGGCGGTGCGACACTAGATCATTCATATAGTGCAAGTGGCATGGATTTCTCATTAACGAAAGTAACGGGCAGCGATTTAAGTGGTAAGAAATCATGGTTTATGTTCGATGATGAAATTGTTGCCCTCGGTACAGATATTAGCAAAACATCGGCCGCTACAAAATCAGTAGAAACGATTGTTGATAATCGCAAGTTGAATAGCAGCGGAGATAACGCATTTGTGATTAACGGTGAACAGGTGCCTACAGCATTGGATTATGCAGCAGATATTAACGATGTGAACTGGGCGCACTTGGCGGGCAATGGTGCAGGTTCTGGTGCGGATATGGGCTATTACTTCCCAACAGCACCCACACTGCATGTCGTACGCGAGGCGAGAACAGGCTCGTGGTCTGAGATTAACAACGGTCAATCGAAAGATAAGCTGACACGCAACTATGCAAGCATTGCCTTTGATCATGGGAATAATCCACAAGCAGCTAGTTACGAATATGTGTTGCTTCCGGGTAAGACAACGGCACAAACACAAGCTTATAGTGAACAATCAGCAATCAAAGTGCTAAGCAATACATCAACCGTACAGGCTGTTAGCAATACGCAGCTTGGCATCACCGCAGCGAATTTCTGGAGTGCGGATACTGCAGGAAGCATCCAAGCTAAATCCGCAGCTACTGTCATCATGAAAGAAGACAGTGGCGAAATGACAATTGCGATATCCGATCCAACGCAAAAGCAAAACACAGTAACGATTGAAGTCCATCAACCGAACTTGACATTGCTAACTGCAGATACCGGGATGAAAGTTACACCGATACAAGATGGAGTTAGCATTGAAGTCAACACTTCGGGATCGCTTGGCAAGACGTACACGGCAACATTTGATCTCGGAAAGACCCACATTGTAACCGCGGAAGGTGCAACAGCAGATAAACAGACTGCGAAGAAAGGTGAGACCGTAACGGTAGCACTGGATACACCTATGGGTAAAGCGTTCGACAAGTGGATCGTTACGCCAGCAAGCTTGACGTTAACCCAAGATACAACGAATACCAACATGTATACGTTTATCATGCCAGGTGAAGCAGTTAAAGTAACAGCAACGTATAAAGACGATACACAGGTAGGAGGCGGATCGACGCCATCACCGGATCCAACACCAACATTGCCGACACCAACACCTAAACCTAAACCAACTGAACCAGTGAATCCAGTGAAACCTACTGATCCGGTGTCCCCTAAGATAGATTTGTCGGATATCGCAGATCATTGGGCTAAGGCTTCCATTGAAAAATCAGTTGAACTTTGTTTTGTAAGTGGCTATGAGGATGGAACCTTCAGGCCGAATGGTACGATAACTCGCGGTGAGATTTCAGCAATGTTAGCTAGAGCGCTAAAGTTGGAACCAGTAAATACAGGGTTTATTTTTGCGGATCAAAGTCAAACGCCAGTATGGGCACAGCCATACATTCAAGCACTTGCTAAAGCAGGATATATTTCAGGATATGAAGATGGTACATTCCGTGCGAATAAAGATATCACCAGAAGTGAACTCGTTGTAATGATTGTTCGTGCACGGGGCCTTGAAGTACATCCAAATGCAACTCTGACGTTTACAGATGCAGATCAAGTGCCAGGCTGGGCTAAGCTTTATGTAGCAACTGCAGAAGAAGCAGGCCTGATTAAAGGAAATGGAGATGGTAAATTCAATCCTAATGCTGCTGCAACCAGAGCTGAAGCAGTTACTTTGATTCTAGGCATGTTAAATGATTTGAAATAAGAGATGCTGTCTATTCAAGCCATCCGCAATAGACACGTCTTAAGGTCACCGACTTAAGTAGGTGCCAAACTGTATCATCTAAGTGAAGGTGACTTCCCAGCAGGCTTGAGGTTATATGAAGATATTTCCAGTTTACAGTTAGTAGAGGTTAAAATAACCAATCGAAAGCCAAGGTCCGATTTTTAGGATCTTGGCTTTCGATGTTAAGGTCAAAATATTGCATATATATATATAAATAATGCGTGTTTCTACCTATCTTTGATTTGCTATTATTAGCCTAAGTTAGGTTAGGTTTTTAATTTCTATATAGATATGTATTATATCTTTTTATATTTTTCAAAATGTTGCGAAGGGAAAAATGAGAGGGGGGAAATGGTTATGAACAGCAGTGGAGTTATAAGAACAGAGCAAGTTAAAGCGGCAGCGTTGGTGCGGCCGACTGAGCGGCAGTTGGCGATACAAGAGATGGAGTTCTATGCTTTTGTACATTTTACAGTAAATACGTTTACGGATCAGGAATGGGGCAGTGGGCAGGAGCAGCCGGATATTTTTAACCCGACACAGTTGGATGCACGGCAGTGGGTGCGTGCTTGTATGGCCGCAGGGATGAAAGGGCTGATTCTGACTTGTAAGCATCACGATGGTTTTTGTTTGTGGCCGAGTGAGTATACAGAGCATTCGGTGAAGAATAGCCCATGGAAAGATGGCAAGGGTGATGTCGTTCGTGAGGTGGCAGATGCTTGTCGTGAAGGCGGGTTGAAGTTTGGGATTTATTTATCGCCTTGGGATCGTCATGAGCCGTGTTATGGGGATTCGCCAGCTTATAATGAGTACTTTACCAATCAACTGCGCGAGCTGTTGACAAGGTATGGGGATATTTTCTGTGTGTGGTTTGATGGGGCTTGTGGTGAAGGTCCTAACGGCAAACGGCAAATATATGATTGGAATGGCTACTATGCACTGATTCGTGAATTGCAGCCAGAAGCGAGTATTTCGGTTTGTGGACCGGATGTGCGCTGGTGTGGCAATGAGGCGGGGCATTGTCGCAAGTCGGAGTGGAGCGTAGTACCTGCGCAGCTGCAGAATAAGGAGAGAATTCAGGAAAATTCACAGCAGGAAGATAATGCTGAATTCGCCAAGCGTTTCACTTCAGAGGATGAAGACTTGGGTAGCCGCGACATTATCGCCAACGTATCGGAGCTTGTCTGGTATCCAGCGGAAGTGGATACGTCGATTCGTCCGGGATGGTTCTATCATGCGAGTCAAGATGATCAAGTCAAGTCGCTGGATGAGCTGCGGCATGTGTACTATGGTTCGGTCGGAGGCAATGCTACGCTCTTGCTTAATATTCCTGCCGATACGCGTGGTCTGCTCCACGAGAATGATGTGCAGCGGTTAGAGGAGCTCGGGGCTTGGATTCGCAATACGTTTGAGACGAATGTAGCGCGCGATGCTGCTGCTACGGCTAGTGAAGCGATGGCTAGACATGAAGCTGCCAATGTATTGGATGGCAATCGAGATACATTTTGGGCTCCTGAGCAAGGTACAGAGGTGGCGAGTATCACTGTCGACTTAGGAACAGTGCAGACGTTCGACCATATCGTACTGCAGGAGTATCGCTATACGCAGAGGATTGAGCGTTTCAGCTTGGAGTATTGGCAACCCGATGATGCTGAGGCTGCAGAGGAAAGTACGGATACAGCAGCAGGTACAGGGGCATGGCAGCCAATTCTGAATGGTACGATTATCGGTCACAAGCGAATTTGTCATTTTCCAGCCATAAGCAGCAGTCGCTTGCGTCTTGTAATCACTGGCTCGCGCTGGTGGCCAAATTTGTCCTCATTCGAAGTGTACAATAGTCAAATTCAGGGTGGTGAAGATGAATGAATAATCGAAATGCTCATCCGGAAGTGGTCACCTTCGGGGAAAGTATGGCCTTATTGATCGCCGAGGGAGGAAAAGGTCTAGAATACACATCGAATTTGACGCCATCCTTTGGCGGAGCTGAGACGAATGTAGCAATCGGGTTGTCAAGGCTTGGACATTCTGCAGGCTGGTGCGGCAGGCTTGGAGATGATCCGTTTGGGCAGCGGATTTATAAGATGGTTCGGGGAGAAGGCGTAGATGTTACACGCACTTCATTCACAGATGAGGCTCCAACAGGACTAATGATTCGAGAGAATGCGGGTGGAAGAAGCTCTGTTTATTATTACCGCAAGCTATCGGCGGCTAGTAAAATGACACCTGAGCATTTGGATGAGGAATATATTGCTGGAGCAAAGATTTTGCATGTTACCGGAATCACACCTGCGTTAAGTACAACCTGCGCGGAGACGGTGGCGGCAGCGATGGACATCGCGAAGCAGCACGGAGTCAAAGTGAGCTTCGATCCGAATTTGCGCTTGAAGCTATGGGATGTAAATGCAGCCCAAAAGGTTCTGTTGCCATTGGTGCTAAAAGCGGATTATTTCTTACCGGGATTAGATGAATTGAAACTGCTGTATGAGACGGAATCGATGGATGAGATCGTTGCCAAGCTCGGTGAGTTGTCCGCTGTAAGCATTATTAAAGGTGGCGAGGACAAAACCTATATTCTGGAGAACGGCAAACTGTCATCAGTTCCTTACTATAAGGTTGATCATGTAGTCGATACGGTAGGAGCTGGAGATGGCTTCTGCGCTGGATTTCTAGCTGGTTTGCTGCGGGAATATAGCCTTGAAGAGGCGGTTCGTCTCGGTAATTTGATAGGCTCGCAGGTAATCCAGACGGTTGGCGATTGGGAAGGTCTCCCTAGTGGAGCACAAATCGAGCGATTGCTAGCCGGTAAGATGCATGTTGAACGATAACGCGTTTTGTGAACGGAAATGAATGTCCGATGAAAGTGAAAAAGCGATGGGAGTGGAGAACGATATGAAGAAAATGCAGATTATTCAGAAGATTATGCAGGAAGGTGTCGTTGCTGTACTTCGCGGAGAAACGGCAGAAGAAGTTGTTGCAATGGCCGAGGAAGCGATACGCGGTGGAATTAAAGTGATAGAGATTACGATGACGGTTCCGTTTGCATTGAAAGCGATTGAAAAATTAGCTCAAACCTATAAATGGGATTCGTCGGATGAATCTACTTATGCGATTATTGGCGTAGGGACCGTGCTGGATGCTGAAACGGCACGCGCGGCGATTCTCAGCGGCGCCCAATTCGTAGTGTCCCCGTTCCTTAGCGCTGAGACCGTAACCATGTGCAACCGATATCGCGTACCGGTTATGCCAGGAACGATGACCATTAAGGAAATTAATGAAGCGCTTGAGCTTGGAGCCGATATCGTCAAGCTGTTCCCAGGCAACCTGTATGAGCCATCCGTAATCAAGGCGATCAAAGGCCCATTGCCGCAGGCTAACATTATGCCAACCGGCGGTGTATCGTTGGATAACCTAGGTGAATGGGTGAAAGCCGGAGCGGTAGCGGTAGGGATCGGCTCCGATTTGACGAATGAAGCAGTTAAGAACAAAGATTTCTCGTTGATTCGGAAGAAAGCTGCCGCTTATGTAAATGCCTATCGTCAGGCAAAAGAGATATAAAATATTCGAAATAATATACGAGGATCGGACGATTCAGCATGTATGAATCGTCCGATTTTTTTGTGCATCATGACCAGCAAAGTAGAGTGACGAGTATAGGCTGTTGCAATTCGAATTGATCATGATGGAAGCAACTGAAGCGTACGAGTCAAAAAGCGACACACACATGGTCATAAAAGTGCATCTATTTTTAGGTGGAATGTCGATATAATGGTGCGAAGTACAGTATTGGGGATACGAGCTATTACACAGGATTCTGTAAAGAAATGAGGGTAGCTTAATGAATCATATAAACAATTATTACTTGCTTGAACGGACAGCGGCTAGCAAATGGACGGAAGCATTTCCAATCGGCAACGGGCGCTTAGGGGGCGTTGTATATGGTGGGATACTGCGCGAGCAGATTCAATTGAATGAAGATTCGATTTGGTATGGTGGTTCCAGGGATAACGATAACAGAGCAGCGCAAGCGGCATTGCCGGAAATTAAAAACTTGTTGCTGCAGGGTAACGTGCGCAAGGCAGAAAAGTTAGTGTTGAAGCATATGACGAACGTACCGCAATATTTCCACCCTTATCAGACATTAGGCAACTTGTTCTTGGATTTTGATACGGATATAGATGTTCATGCAATCAATCATTATTGTCGTGAGCTAGACTTGGATAATGCTTTGGTTCAGGTAAATTATGAAGTGGGACGGCATGCTGAGGAAGGAAGTACGGCAACGGTAACTAAGGCAACGGGTGAAGCTCAGAAAGAGGCAATTCAGTATAGCCGTGAGATATTTTCTAGTGCCGCTGATCAAGTGCTGGTAATCCGGATGACTACGACCGATGCCGCAGGCTTAACCTTTGCAGCTAAATTCGACCGTAGACCATTCACGGGTGAAATCGTTCAGACAGATGATGGACAGGCTATTGCCATGCAAGGAAAAGTAGGAGCAGATGGCGTACATTATGCCGTTGTGTTGCGGGCAGTAGTTGAGGGTGGACAGTGTCAGACGGCGGGCAGTTATCTTGATATTCGCCAAGCTCGTGCAGTCACGCTTATTGTTGCAGCGCAGACCTCATTTCGCTGTGCTGATGCTTATGCTGTTGCTTGTCAACAGGCAAAACAGGCAGCAAAAGTGCCATATGAGACATTGAAGCAGCGGCACTTGGATGATTATAAGCCGCTGTTTAACCGTGTGACGTTGGATTTGGAAGCGGAGGAAGGAGAAAGAACTGAGCCACAGCAGAAGATTACTAGACAGCAATGCTTGTCCACGTCGCAGCGACTAGAACGATACCGGCAAGGTGCCGCTGATAATGGGCTGGAGGCGCTGTTTTATCAGTACGGGCGTTATTTACTGCTTGCCAGCTCCAGACCGGGAACTCTACCAGCTAACTTGCAAGGGATTTGGAACGATAGTTTTACTCCTCCATGGGAATCAGACTATCATCTTAACATTAACTTGCAAATGAACTACTGGCTTGCCGAGACGGGGAATTTAGCGGAATGTCACATGCCGCTATTTGATTTTATTGAACGCTTAGTCATCAATGGACGCCAAACTGCGCGCAACATTTATGGTGCACGCGGATTTGTTGCTCACACGAGCAGCAACCTGTGGGCGGATACAGGCATTTACGGTGAATATGTGAGCGCCAATATGTGGCCGATGGGTGGCGCATGGATTGCGCTGCATATGTGGGAGCACTATTGTTATAACGGCTCACTTTCGTTCTTGCGCGAACGTGCGTATCCCGTGTTGAAAGAAGCGTCGTTATTTTTCTTAGACTTCTTATTGGAGTTGCCATCAGGACAGCTGGTGACCGTACCATCACTATCACCAGAAAACTCATATCGTAGTGAACAGGGGGAAGTCGGGGCGCTATGCTATGGTCCATCGATGGACTCGCAAATTTTGTATGCGTTGTTTACAGCATGCATCCGTGCTGGTGAGTTGTTGCAACTGGATGAAGGGTATATGGAACAGGTGTGCCAAGAGGACAAAGATTTATTGGCACAGTGGAAGCAAGTACGCAGTAAGCTGCCACAGCCGCAAATCGGACGCCATGGACAAATTATGGAGTGGGCGGTTGATTATGAGGAAGTAGAGCTGGGGCATCGCCATATTTCTCATCTATTCGCTTTGCATCCAGGGGAACAGATCATTCCTCATCGCAGTCCTGAACTTGGACAGGCTGCGAAGTTCACGCTGCAGCGGCGCCTAGCCCATGGTGGAGGACATACGGGCTGGAGTCAAGCGTGGATTGCAAACTTCTGGTCTAGGCTGGATGAAGGGGAACAGGCACATCTGAGTTTACGCAATCTATTAAGCAAAGCGGTACACTCGAACTTGTTCGGCGACCATCCTCCATTCCAAATTGATGCCAACTTTGGTGGAGCAGCAGCGATGCAAGAGATGCTATTGCAGTCGCACGGGGATGAAATCCGGTTACTGCCAGCTCTTCCGCTTGCATGGCGGAAGGGTCATGTTACTGGCTTACGTGCCCGCGGTGGATTTACCATTGATATTGCTTGGCAGGCAGGCAAGCTGCAGCAGGCGCAGATAACGTCTACGCTTGGTAAGCCTTGTGTTATTTATAGTACGGTTCCGCTTACTTTTTGCACTGGTAAGCCATCAATGGCAGTGGCAGTAACACAGCCCGCGCCACATACGTATCAGCTGGATATCCCGCTTGGAGCTATGGTTACAGCAAGCTTAGCGTAGGTCATTTTTTCGATTTAACATAAAAAGGAAACAAGATAGTTAAATAGGCAAGAAAGTCAAAATTGTTCACAATCGAGCAAAATAATTGACTTACTATTGTTGGGTGCATTCACTATGATTGTTGTAGATCCAATATCGAATGATCGCATTGTTTATTGTGATGATTCCAAGTCTATGAAATCGGGAGGAATTAGAAAAAATGCAAACTATGGAGACGCGCTACGCGTATGCGCCACAATCGATCGCACGCATGACAACAGAAGAATTGCGCAAGGAGTTTCTAGTGGAGCAGGTGTTTGTTCCCGGTGAAATTCGCTTGACTTACTCGCATAATGACCGTTTGATTTTTGGTGGCGTAACACCTACGAAAGAGCAGTTGGAGATTAAGCTTAATAAAGATTTGGGTGTTGAGTATTTTCTAGAGCGCCGTGAACTAGGTGTCATTAATATAGGTGGTCCTGGGTTTATTACGATTGATGGTGTACGCGAATCGATGAACAATCAGGATGGCTATTATATCGGTAAAGAGACGAAAGAAGTATTGTTTGCTAGTGCAGATGCTAGTAATCCAGCGAAATTCTATATTGCTTCTAGCCCGGCTCATCACAAATATCCGAATGTACGTATTTCCATTGATAACATTAAGCCAATGGAGACAGGTGCTGATAACACAATGAATAAGCGCAAAATTTATCAGTACATTCATCCGAATGTGTGTCAGTCATGCCAGTTGCAAATGGGCTATACGCATCTAGAAGAAGGCAACGCTTGGAATACGATGCCATGCCACACGCATGAGCGACGCATGGAAGCGTATGTATACTTCGATTTGGAAAGTAACAACAAGGTATTTCATTTCATGGGCAAACCTGATGAGACGAAGCATCTCGTAGTTGGCAATGAGCAAGCGGTTATCAGTCCAAGCTGGTCCATTCACACTGGCGTTGGCACTAGCAACTATACGTTTATTTGGGCAATGTGCGGCGAGAATATCACATATACCGATATGGATATGGTCGCTATGGACGATCTAAAGTAGATAGATGAATAGATATGGTATATAGAGAAGGGAGTATTATAATGTCACAATTTTCGGTAGATCGTTTTCGCCTTGATGGTAAAGTCGCTCTCGTAACAGGTGCAGTGTACGGGATCGGATTCGAATTGGCAAGCGCTATGGCGCGTGCGGGTGCAAAAATTGTATTTAATGACCGTAAGCCAGAAGGAGTAGAGCGCGGTATAGCTGCTTATAAGGAAGTCGGCATTGAGGCACACGGATATGTATGCGACGTGACCGACGAGCAAGGTGTACAAGCGATGGTGCAACAGATTGAAGCGGAAGTAGGAGTCATTGATATTCTTGTCAACAATGCTGGCATTATTAAGCGGATTCCAATGATAGAAATGACTGCGGAAGAGTTCCGTGAAGTCATTGATATTGACTTGAACGGACCATTTATTGTTTCCAAAGCGGTTATTCCAGGAATGATTAAAAAAGGTGGCGGAAAAATTATTAATATTTGCTCGATGATGAGTGAATTAGGACGGGAAACGGTGTCTGCTTATGCTGCTGCCAAAGGCGGCCTCAAGATGCTAACCCGCAATATCGCTTCTGAGTATGGCAAATATAACATCCAGTGTAATGGTATCGGACCAGGCTACATTGCCACGCCGCAAACAGCGCCGTTGCGTGAACTTCAAGCTGATGGCAGCCGTCATCCGTTTGATTCCTTTATTATTGCGAAGACACCTGCAGAGCGTTGGGGAGAAACGGAAGATTTAGCAGGTCCTGCAGTATTCTTAGCTTCGCCAGCTAGTGACTTTGTCAATGGACATGTTTTATATGTTGACGGTGGAATCCTTGCCTATATTGGTAAGCAGCCTTAATTTCGAATAGTAAGATGAAAATATAGAGACTAACAGGAGTACGTTGCTGTTAGTCTTTGTAATTTATCTGATGTGTACGATGAGAGTTATGAGGTTTGTTGTGCTGTGAAAACTGTTGAAGGAAGCGTGAATAATCGTGATGGAGAAAATACGTAGCATGCATTGGAATCATCGTGACGATGTAGCGGAAGCCCTGTTGACGTTAGTGCAGCCGCTAAGGTCACGGTTAGCAGAACAGCCTGGACACTTAGCATTAGGAAGCCACGGCACGGTCTACACCGAAAATCGAAGAGATGCCGAAGGATTCTTAAGAATCCTGTGGGGATTGGGGCCCTTCCTCGTTCATTATGATGACGAGCAGCTTCAGCATCAATGGTTGCGTGGACTAGCGGAGGGTTGCAACCCACACAGCGAGCATTATTATGGCAAGACGATGGATGGAGATCAGCTGCTGGTCGAGATGGCATCTATCGCGACTACACTGCTGCTTGCACCGCACAAAACTTGGGATACTCTTTCGAAGACAGAACAGCAGCATTTGGCGGACTGGTTATGGCAAATTAATGAACGCCGTTTGGCACCGAATAACTGGCACTTCTTTCGCATTTTAGTGAATGTGGCACTGAAGCGGCTTGGTATGAAGTATTCTCAGGAGAAGATCGAAGAAGATTTTGCCCTGATTGAGTCTTGCTATGTTGGCGATGGCTGGTATTTTGACGGAGTGGATCAGCAGTTTGATTATTACATCCCATGGGCGTTCCATTATTATAGTTTAATCTACGTTACGTTTATGGCGGATGAAGATCCGGAGCGGGCAGCTAGGTTGAAAGAGCGGGCTATTCTTTTTGCGCGCAGCTATCAGTATTGGTTCGATAGCAAGGGAGAGGCGATTCCTTTTGGTCGCAGTCTAGCGTATCGATTTGCGCAAGCAAGCTTCTGGAGCGCGCTTGTGCTGGCCGATGTTGAAGCTCTGCCATGGGGCGTCATTAAAGGTTTGTATGCGCGCAATATGCGAAGCTGGATGAATCATGATATTTTTACGACAGATGGCGTGCTAAGCGTAGGCTATCACTATCAGAACTTGGTGATGGGCGAGGGCTATAACGGTGCGGGTTCCCCGTATTGGGCATTCAAAAGTTTCCTATTGCTTGCTGTTTCGGATGACCATCCTTATTGGCAGGCAGAGGAAGTAGAGCAAGAGGTATCACCAGGCCGATTGCCGCTGCCGAGCATGAAGGCGTTGATTGAACATACGCATCATTCACAACATGTGCTTATGTATCCGGTAGGCCAATTTATTGGCTATCAGAACCACGCTTGCGCCAAGTACTCTAAATTTGCCTATTCGACTGTATTTGGCTTTAGTGTGCCGCGCAGTAATTATTACTACTATGAAGGTGCTTTTGATAGTGTGCTTGCTGTTAGTGAGGATGGTGTACATTTTCGTGATAAGCCGCTCGATTCGAGCTATGAGCTGCATGAAGATCGACTTATACATAACTGGCAGCCGCAAGTCGGAGTTACGATTCGCAGTACGATTATCCCTTGTGGTGACAGCCATGTACGCATTCACGAGCTGGAAACTAGCCGCGCCTTAATTGCCTATGATGCCAGTTTCTCAGCGCCGTTCGCCACGGTTAGCAGTGACGATACAGCCGTAGTGAAGACAAGCTGGGCAAGTTACGATTCGCCTGTCGGGAGCACCATCGCCAAGACGGTTAGAGGATTCACACAAGCGGAGATGATTCGTACCGAGCCTAACACCAATGTATTCTATGAACGTACTCTGATGCCTGCACTGCGAGCTGAACTTCAGCCAGGGACACATTTATTAGTTAGTGTGATGGCAGGAGTTCCTGCTGGTTGTGAGTCGCAGCTGCCTGAGGTGAGGCTGACATCGGATCGCGTAATTGTGCACTATAACGAGCAGACGACAACGGTTAAGGTGAAATAGAAGGAAAGCGAAAACAACAAAAAAGTCAAAATTGTTCACATTTCACACAAATTAAGGCGTACATTCTGTGGAATGTATCCGCTATCATAAGAAATGCATTAAGTTATTTTTCTGGGAGAGGGCTGAAATGCAGATGTCTACAGAGGGAACGCAAACAACGGTCATACAAGCAAATAAACGTTACACACAAGCAATTGAAAATATTCTAGCGAAAACGCTGAACAATATTGATAAATTTGGAACTCAGTTTCCGCATGTTAGCCTTAATGGAAAATATCAACTGAATGATAACAACGACTGGACAAATGGCTTCTGGTCGGGAATATTGTGGTTATGCTATGAATATTCACAAGATGAACGTTATCGGCAGGCAGCAGAAGCTACAGTGGCTAGTTTCCGTCAGCGGTTTGATCAAAAAGTTGTATTGGATCATCATGATATTGGCTTCCTGTTTAGCTTGTCTTCCAAAGCGCAGTGGATCATAACAGGCGATGATCGTGCTCGTGAGTTGACACTGGATGCAGCTGATCATTTATTGAATCGTTGGCGTAACACGAGCGATGGAAGCGGATACATTCAAGCTTGGGGAACGAAAGATAACGAGCAAGAAGCGGGTCGTATCATTATCGACTGTTTGCTTAATCTGCCATTGTTGTATTGGGCAAGCGAACAGACTGGTGATCCAAAGTATCGAGAAATTGCAGAAATCCAAGCAGAGAAAACTCGGCGCTATATCGTTCGTGGAGATGATAGCTCGTACCATACTTTCTTCTTCGATACCGAGACGGGGGTTCCAATCGGCGGCGCGACTCATCAGGGCTATAGCAACGGTTCGACGTGGACGCGGGGGCAAGCTTGGGGCGTATATGGCTTTGCACTTTCCTATCGTTATACGGGAAATGCGGCATTTTTGGAGACATCTAAGCGTATGGCGCGCTACTTCCTTGAGCATTTGCCTGAGGACAGTGTTGCATTTTGGGATTTCAATGCGCCTGTAACGGCTGATACGTATCGCGATAGTTCAGCTTCAGCGATTGTAGCTGCCGGACTGGTAGAGCTTATCTCACATTTGGATGCTGCTGACCCCGATCGTCCTTATTTCGAGAAGATGTTGGCAACCAGTATGGAGTCGCTGATTACTAACTATGCTACGATTGGTGACGATGCAGCGGAAGGTTTGCTTAAGCATGGCTCGTACTATGTCCATGGTGGTTTGTCCCCTGATGATTATATGATTTGGGGCGATTATTACTACTTGGAAGCGCTCATGCGTCTTACACGCGGTATTCCTGGCTACTGGTATGAGCGTAAATAGAAATAGGAAGAGAAAGTCGATGATTTGGCTTGAACAGTAACGGAAATGATGAAGGATTGAAGGAAGGGAAGTGACGCTAACCTCATGTTCCATTTAACTTACTATAAACGAATGTTACTTTCCTTCATGCTATTTATTATCGTACCGATGGTTGCTGTATCTGCGCAATCTTTTTATCTAATTAAAGAATCGATGCTGGATAAGCTGCATGCAACGAACGAGAACATGTTAAACGTAATCGGTGCAGAATTTAGCAAAACAATCGATGATGCTACATTTGCCTCCCATTTCATTGTAAACGATGAAGGCTTCAAAACTAGCTTACGTCGATTCGCTGATGTGAAGCATTTAAATAGTTATGCTGACTATGAGAATTTCTCACAAATCAAAGCTGTATTTTCGCTTATCAATTCAAAAACGTTGAATAGGCAGACGCAGATGTACTTAATTAACCGCCAGCAGTTTATTATCCCTTCAGGAGATGATGAACCGGCGAAACTCCTACCACATTTACCTGAATTGTATAGCAAAATTAATTTCCAGCAGCCAGAAAGGCTGCAGTGGTTAGGACTACTCGAGGACAAGGGAGCTAGTAAATATTATATTGCTCGTGTCATCTATGATCGCGTTAGTAAAGAGCATACGGCCGTGCTGCTGATTGGAATTGAACAGTCCTATTTCGAAAAAGCATTACAATCTGTGAAGTCATGGGATGTTGCTCTCTTGGATGAGCATGGTGACCGGATTGCTGGCTCAACACAATTGCTTGCATCCGATTCAAATAAGGTGGACGATCGAATGCGCTCGGAAGTCGTGCTGAGCAAAAACGGGTGGAAGCTTGTGTATGAGATGAGCAACAACACGTTTAGAGGCATCATTTCAAAGACGCTTTATATCGGTTCTGCTGAAGTCATGCTTTTTGTCATTATATTCTCTTTGTTTGCACTGCTGATCTCTAAACGATTGCATCGTCCAATTGAGCAATTACAGCAGGTTGCAGGACAATTTGGCAACGGTAAGCTAGATGTTAGGCTGCAAGTTAAGGGAGAGGATGAGCTAGCAGCGGTTAGCAAGACGATTAACTTGATGTTGGATCAGCTGCAACAGTCCATTCATGACATGGAACGGCAACAGGAGCAGAGACGAGTGTTGGAGCTTGAGGCGCTGTTTATGCAAATTCGTCCCCACTTTCTGTTGAATACGCTTAACTCAATTAAGTGCAGCCTAATGTTGCAGAAAGATCGCCTGCATAGCGGCATGATTGACTCTTTAATGAGCTTACTGCGTGCCTATATGAATTTCAATGCACTTGCAACACTGCAAGAAGAGTGTGAGTTAATGGGTCACTACATTGATATTATGCAAATGCGCAGTGATATTCCAATCCAACTGCAAGTCAATGTAGAGCCGCAATTGCAGATGCTTAAGTTTCCAAAGTTATTACTACAACCGTTAGTTGAAAATGCAATTTTACATGGGTTTGTCGATACTGATGTAGATATAGAGGGCAATGATAGTGGGCGCCAGCAATCTCAAATTTGGATCTCCGTCTATCAGGACGCGGATACCATCGTCATTGAGGTTGCCGACAACGGAGCAGGTATGGATGAGTCTTTGTTGCATCGCCTGAATGAACGTGTGTTACGTTGCAGTGATGAACCTGATCCAAGTTATAAGCGGGTCGGATTGGTTAATGTTGCTCAACGCTTGAAACTATCTTTTGGTTCAGAGGCTACGCTTTCTTTTGCTCCTAACAGGTATGACGGTATAACGGCACGAATGCAGATTCCAGTGACATCAAGCGGGGGGACCACCAGTGATATACAAAGTGATGCTTATTGATGATGATGTGCCAATGCTCAAGCTATTGCAGCAAATGATTGATTGGGAACAATTACAGTTGAAAGTGGTAGCTGCCACCTATTCCAGCGTAAAAGCAGTACACCTGTTTCAGCAGACCGTTCCAGATATTGTGATAACAGATATTGGATTGCCGCAGAAGAATGGGATTGAGTTAGCAGAACAGTTTCGCCAACTCAAACCTGACGTGCGCGTCATTTTCTTAACCTGTCATGAAGACTTCAACTACGCGAGACAAGCGCTTAAGCTTCAAGCTGACGATTATTTAATTAAAGATCAGTTAACAGAAGAGCAGTTGCAACAAAGTTTGCATAAGTCGCTGCGCTTACTGAAAAAACAATCATCGTCGGTCAGTGTACAACCTTCAAGCTACAATCAACAGTTGCTCAAACAAGGTTTACTACAGAGTGTGCTTGATCGAACCAATGTTGACGAAATCCTTAAATATGCTGCTGGCATTGGAGTAAGGTGGAACTGTCCTTGGTATATGCTCAGTCTTGTGCATGTACAATATGCTAGTTACGATGAACATTACTCACAGCAATCGTTATCGTTAATTTGCTATGCCGTCTACAATATTGCGGAAGAATTAGCACGCAAGTTTGAAGGGATCACACCATTTTTGCAGCAACAGCATCTTGTCATTGTGTATAACTATCATGATAATTTAGCAGATAACAACGTGTTGCACTTCAACAGCTATTTGCAAAAATTGAAAGAACGAGTTGCACAATATATGAAATTGCAGATGGTAAGCGTCACGGTAAGTGATAAGCTGCAACTTAAGCAAATGGGTACTTGTTATCACTCCTTATTGCGCCATAAATATGAGTTCTATGTTGGGGAGTCGATGCAGATTGCCGATCGCCAGCAGGCGATGGGATCAACATGGCTGCAATTGCCTGCAGGGGAGTTGGACAACTATAAAGTTGAACTGAAGCAGGCGCTAGCTATTCATGATATAGATGGTATACAACGTATTATTGGGAATATGAAGCAACATTTTCAAGCAAGGATGATTGAACCTGCTTCATTCATGCATGAGCTGCAAGTATGCTTACGCGAGCTGACGATTGCAGCTTCGGTAAGACTCGATGAAGCAATCTTCAATTATATGGAGCAGTCACGAACCCTTGTTGATGTGCTTGCATTAACGGAACGCACGCTAACAGCGATGGCTATGCCTAACGATAAACAGGGGAAACAAGGGCGAGGTACACTAGCTAGCAGCTATGAACCTAAGTTACAGCAAATTCAACATTATATCGAACAAAATTTAGCTGATAGTATTACTTCTATTGATATTGCGCGCTATCTGTATTTGAATCCAAGTTACTTCTCACGCTATTTCAAACGCATGACTGGCAGCAATTTCACGGATTATGTACATCAGTATAAGATGAACATTGCTTCACAAATGTTGAAGACATCTGGGCATACGCTGGAACAGATTGCGCTGACACTAGGTTACTCAGACCGTACCTATTTCTCTAAAGTGTTCAAGAAGTATATGGGCGTAACACCGAGTGAGTATAAGAACGAATGCTCGTAAATCTATCAAAAATAACGGAAGAAAGAGATGATCATCTTATGACACCACTAACGCAATTTACGATTGAAATTCACGATGCAAATCATACCGTATTGGCAGCTGCTTCTGATCAGGGGCAAGCCCAGCTTGTATATCATCAACCTTATCAAGAGGGCGACCAAATTGTTGTTAAGAGTGAGCATCCCCACCAATATGTAATGTTGCAGCTTGATGATACGATGCCGGAAACGTTCGTATATTTAGCGACAACTTGCTATCGGCTTGCCATTCCATTTGGAGAGAAGAAAATCTCCTATAATCCGAAATCATATAGTGGTGACATCCATGCGCTTAGCGTTCGTCTAGCGACTGCAGCGGAAATCTCCAGTTACAAAAATGTGGCGCTTAATCCGTTCGACCAACATGAGAATGACAGTTGTTATCCGCATGCGGTTGCGAATGTGGAAACACGCGGTGAGTCCGTGTTTGCCGCACGTAATGCGATTAATGGCAATTGTTTTAATGCAGGTCACGGGGCATGGCCATTTGAGTCGTGGGGGATTAACCAGCAAGATGACGCTGAAATGAGCGTGCAATTTGGGCGCACTGTAGAAATTGACTGCATTGCTCTTACGCTCCGAGCAGACTTTCCTCACGATAACTACTGGGAGCAAGTAACCGTCTGCTTCTCCAATGGTGATTGTGAGACGATTCATCTAACGAAAACGCATTCCAAGCAGGTATTTAAGCTTACGCCGCGTCAGGTAGAGTCATTGGCAGTAAAGAACTTAATCAAGTCCGATGACCCGTCGCCGTTCCCTGCACTAACGCAAATTGAAGCTTATGGCAATGAAGTAAAGTAGGCGAAAAAAGATATAGAACCTAACCTGTTGCGAACAGGGGGGGCTATATCTTTTTTTTGTGATGTTTTAAAACAATGTTGAAATTATATAACTTTTAAGGGCAGCCATTTTGACTTCCCTTAATTCGCTTTTAAAGAAGATTATACATTAATCATTTTTTATTACATTTAACGTATGAAATCAATTTCATAAATCTAACCCCGTGCAGTGACAAGGTTTAACCACAGGAAATGTGCTATTAAAGGTTGATTGATTTTCATCGGATGGATTGCACAAAATACAATGGCTAAGAACGATAACCCCAGAAGCCTGTGCTCAAAAACAAACTATTGACACAAAAGTGTATTACACGTATAGTACATGCATAAGATGTATGAACCACTTAGTACACACACTTACCGTATGGAGTTGGTTGTATGACAGAAGAACAAAAATTAGGTATCAGCTTTAATGTTCGAGAACCGGTATATATTCAAGTTGTCCGTTACTTCAAGGAACAGATTGCTACAGGGCAAATCGGAGCGGGAGACAAAATTCCTTCACGGCGTGAACTGGCATCAGTAATGAAGATTAATGCGAACACGGCGCAGAAGGCATATAAGGAAATGGAGGAACAGGGTTTGATCGTAACAGAAGGAAATTCCCCGAGTCGAATTACACAGGATCAGCAAATACTAAGCTCGATTCGTGCTGAATTAATCGAAAGTGCAGTGGATATATTCATCAGTTCCATTCGGAATATTCAAATTCCAGTTGAAGAACTAGTAGATATCATAAAGACAAAATATACATCCGAGCGAAAGTTATCCCCAGAGGGTGGTGACACAAAATGATCCAAGTGAATCAGATGGTGAAGAAATATGGATTTAAGAAGGTACTTAATGGCGTTAGCTTCACTGCTGCCAGGGGAGAGATTACCTGCCTGATCGGAATCAATGGTGCCGGGAAGTCAACGGTGCTGAAGTCCATCATGGGACTGATACCATACAAAGGTGAAGTCTTAATCGATAATGTATCACTAACACCTGTGATGTATGAGAAAATTACTTTCATTCCAGATTCGTTAACGATGCCCTCCAATATGCGAATTGCTGATTGCTTGAGCTTTATGACTGACTTTTATCGGAATTGGAACGCTGAACGTGCAAAGGAATTGCTTAAGTTCTTCCAACTGAGCTCTTCGGATCGCGTATCCTCATTGTCGAAGGGAATGGCTGCGAAGTTAAATTTGTTGCTCGGACTTGCCTTGGATTGTGATTACATCCTAATGGACGAACCGTTCTCGGGGATTGATATGTTCAGCCGCGAGCAAATTGCTGATGTGTTCACGAGTGAATTGATCGAGGATCGTGGTGTGATTATTACAACTCATGAAATTAACGATATTGAGTATTTAATTGATAAAGCGGTCTTGCTACAGCACGGGAAGGTAGAACGTGAATTCTACTGTGAAGAAGTTCGCGAGCAGGAAGGTAAGTCCATTACGGACGTAATGAGAGAGGTGTACATAAAATGAGAGCTTTTGTGAAGCTATTGAATTTTGAAATGAACCGATTTGCCAAAATATATATTGGACTCATGGTGCTGACAGCCGCCTTGCAACTTGCAGCAGTCGCCATCGGTGCTAATCATTGGCTGGATTCTGCGAATGAGGCAATGAGAGTGAATCAATGGACCCTTGAGCAATATCACAATGTGACTGGATATATTCAGCTAAACAGTACGGTGTATGATCACTATAATAGACTTCTATATTTCGGACCCATATTTTTGAGCATAACAGTGCTGCTAATATATAGCTGCTTCATCTGGTACCGTGACTGGAGAGGTAAAAATACGGTAGTATATCGCCTGCTCACGTTGCCGTCCAATCGGGCGAATTTGTATTTTGCCAAGCTGGTTACGATCTTGCTATTCGCCTTTGGATTTGTCGCCCTGCAAATTGTCCTTGTTCCACTGGAGAATTTGATAGCACAGTCGATTCTTCCTGCTGAATTATATCGAAACATCTCGGTATTTGATTATTTGAAGCATCCTACTGTGCTTAAAGTTCTGATTCCGCCCTACTTTTCTGAGTTTGTACTATACTATGGACTGGTCATTACGGGCTTGATCGTCTTGTTCACAGCGATTCTAATGGAGCGGAGCTACAGACTGAAAGGGATCGGCTTTATCGTACTATACTTTGCGGTTCTAGCTGGATTAGCCTCAATACCCTATTTTATGGGTTATAGCAGATACGATAGCTACTTCTATCCAGGAGAAATCATAGGCACTTGTCTCGGATTAATAGTGATCATTGCTGGAGGTTCGCTTTGGTACAGCTTGTATCTATTGCGTAAGAAAATATCGGTATAATTGAAGGGTTATGGAGGTTAAGGTATGAGAAAATATATGGTTAACGCCATTCTTGTAGTGTTCGCGGTTATTACAATCGGGACGTATTATGTACAAGCTTCACAAAAGACACCACCTAATTATAAGCTGACGATGGTTCAAGGGGATGCTTCTCTCGTTGAAGGTATAGCTTTATACGGAAATTACATGAGTAAGGATAGTGTTTTTGGCATCGAACGAGCTTATATCACTACAAATGGTACAGATTATCCACATGAAAATTTAACGATAAGCCAAAGCTTAAACCGAAGACCAGTGAAAACGCAATTGGATAAATGGGTGGATCAGCATCGTCAGTTCATGCGTGGGAAGAACAACTTAGCTGGGTTCTATGAAAATCAGGACATACTTGCTTATGTGAATTGGACCGTAGATAAGCAGCAATCCAATGATCCATCAGCGAAGAAGAATGCAGAGGTCAGTATTTCTGTGCTTAACAAGCAGAAGGACAATACACAGGAAATCAGATCCGATATCAATGTAGATCATGATGTTTCAGATATCTTTGTAGAAAATGTACAGCTTGTTGATCAACAGCTTGTTGCAATTGTGTCTTTGAATCACAGTGCCAAAGGTTATGTATCTGAACCGCAGATTATCCGTGTTAATCTAGCAACAAAGGAGATGACGAATGAGCCGCTCGCATTACTAGGAGCTAAATCTGTAGCAGCAAATGGGGATAATCAAATCGTAAGGTTAGCTAATCAAAATTTGGATCACACGGATCAATGGATTTTAAGTGTTAGTAAAGATAATCATAAAAAGGCATATCAAGTGGATGTTAAAACAGGACAAATCTCGCCGCTTACGTTCCAAGGGCATGAAATGTTATTGAATAATATTATGTATGCCTATGGACAGAAAATTTATTTCCTGCAAAAAGCTGCATCGAGTAAGAAAAATATAGGATTCACTGTTATTTCTTACGATCTCGTGAGTAAAGAATATGAGACTACTCTGAAGAATACAAATATAGATTTAAGTGAAAACATTACCTATGATTTTAAACAAGACTATCTCTATATTGTGGGTCATAAGAATTTTAAAGGTAATCGTCTATATGTATTCAATTTGAAAAGCGGTAACCTTGAATACGAAGGAAAAGCAGTATCAACAGAGGCTGCAAATCAGGCCGAAGATGAAGCTAACATGGATTTGAATTTTATCGATCTCGGCCAGTTAGAATAGAAAAATAGAGATAAAGAGATATAAAAAGGCAACAAAGGCCGAGCTAATGACTTCTAATAGTCAATTAGCTCGGCCTTTTAGTTGAAAACTAGAATACAAAAATGATGTGGAAACTTAAGAATTATCGGGTACGGACGGTTACCTATCAGACATAAAGCTCGCATTAGAAGAAGGATCAGTAGTCTACAGTTTTCTAGGTTCAAACATTATGAAATTGATTCGTATATATGTTTTTTCAGCCATTGTCTGAAAACCTGCAACTGTTCCTCAGTATGGAAATAGTGTTCTCCATTCTCCATTACTTGCAAATTACAGTTAAAACGTTTATTAAATTCAGATACAACGTCAAACTCACATACGTTATCTTCTGAACCATAGAGAATGGAAGTTGGAATATGCCAAGCAACAATAGGATGTTCTTTCACATAACAGTAGTAGTCCCAGTAGAGAGTTTGTCCAATAGGTGTATCAATTTCTTTCTCTATTTTTAATCTACTCTCACTTACGTTAAACCATGTCATCATATTATTTATAATACGTTCCATATTTACCACAGGAGAGAGAAACAAGCACTGCTTCAACGGCTCATGGCTATATGCTAATAGACTAAAATACGCTCCCATGCTACAAGCAAAAAGGCTTATATGATTTGATAACGATTTTGCATAGGTCATAATTGTATTGAGGTCTTGAACACAGTTCTGAACGTTGCAAAGATAAGTATCATCCTTACGATCACCATGTTGAGGTAAATCAAAACTAAGTACTTGATAACCTGCTGCTGTTGCTTCTTCTGCAAATACAATAATCGAGTCATCTGCCTTGTTTGACATGTTACCATGCACCACCACAAATAACTTATCTGATTTGTCACCCCACAAAATCGCTGGAATATTTTCTATTTTCAAATTATTTTTTATCATTATAATTTATCCTCCATGATATTAAATCATTGCTGATTTATTTAGTTGCAACACCATTAAACTAATTAGTGTTGAATGAAGTCAAAGAAATGGATTTCCCATATAATACCTCCAAACCTGTATATATGGCTTAATTATACTATGTGTTTTCTATTAATATATTAATTTTCAACATCTATTTAAACGTAGCCATTTTTTTAAGCAAAGGTCAAAATTTTACCCGTGGAAGGTCATAATCCGTCCTTGGGTCTTTCCTTCTCGCTGAGTATGATGGTATCAACAATCAGTTATGTGGAAGGAGCATGTTTCAAATGGGAGAGCAGAACCAGAACAAACAAGGCAGAGGGCGCCTCACCATCCCTACCGACCTTGATGTCGTAGGAGAAACGCTGAAAACGATGGAGTTGTGGGGTGCTGATGCTGTGCGCGATGCAGACGGCACAACTTTCCCGCAAGAGTTAGCAGAATGTGGAGCGAAAGTATACGCTACTTACTATACAACCCGCAAAGACAACAATTGGGCGAAGGCAAACCCAGATGAAGTACAGCAATGCTATATTTCAACGAAATTTGTTCCTGCCACAGGCGCTGAACTTTCCATCCGTCTGTTAGAGGGAATCAGCGAAGACTTATTGCAAGTCAACAACCGCGATGATATTTACCGTTGGTGGGAAGTTATCGATCGTACCACTGGCGAGGTCGTACCTACGAATCTCTGGAGCTATGATGAAGCTAGCGGCTGTGTAATGATTACGAACACGATACCTTACCATGAGTATAGCGTGAGCTTCTTAACCTATCTGATTTGGGATCCCGTTCATATGTACAACGCCGTCGTGAACGATTGGAAGGATTTCGAACGACAAATTACGTTTGACGTACGTCAGCCTAAGACACGGGAATACTCCAAAGGCAGACTTCGTGAATTTTTGCGGGACAAGCCTTATGTAAATGTAGTACGATTCACAACGTTCTTCCATCAGTTCACGCTTATATTCGATGAACTGCGTCGGGAGAAATATGTGGACTGGTACGGCTATTCCGCGAGCGTCAGCCCATATATTCTCGAACAGTTCGAGCGTGAAGTTGGCTATAAGTTCCGTCCGGAATATATTATTGACGAAGGGTACTACAACAACCAGTATCGGATTCCGTCCCAACAATACTTGGACTTTATGGCCTTCCAACGTCGCGAAGTGGCGGGGCTCGCTAAAGAGCTCGTTGATATTACCCACGAAGAAGGTCGCGAAGCGATGATGTTCTTAGGGGACCACTTTATTGGTACTGAGCCTTATATGGATGAGTTTAAAACCATTGGGCTGGATGCAGTCGTCGGCAGCGTCGGCAATGGTTCAACACTGCGTCTAATTAGCGACATTCCTGGGGTGAAATATACAGAAGGGCGCTTCCTGCCATACTTCTTCCCGGATACGTTCCATCCTGGCGGGAATCCAACGGCGGAAGCTCAAGAGAACTGGTTAACGGCAAGACGAGCTATTTTGCGTAAGCCTGTAGATCGCATTGGCTATGGCGGATACTTGAAGCTGGCGCTGGACTTCCCAGACTTTGTGGATTATGTAACACAAGTTGCCGATGAATTCCGCGATTTATATGAGAAGGCACGCACGAAGCCGATGTGCTTAGCTAAAGTTGCTGTACTGAACTGCTGGGGGAAAATGCGCTCTTGGGGCTGCCATATGGTGCATCATGCGCTGTACCAGAAACAAAACTACAGCTATGCGGGCATTATTGAAATTTTGAGCGGAGCTCCTTTTGATGTATCGTTCATTAGCTTTGACGACATTCGTGAGCAGCCGCAGCTGCTAAAAGATATCGATGTCATTATTAATGTCGGTGACGCTGACACCGCACATACCGGCGGTGACAACTGGAAAGACCCGTATATTGTTGAGCAAATCCGTGCATTTATTGCTGGCGGAGGCGGCTTTATCGGGGTAGGTGAACCTTCTGCGGTTCAACATCAAGGTCGTTTCTTCCAGCTGGGCGATGCTCTTGGCGTAGAGCTGGAGCGCGGCTTTACCCTCGGCTACGATAAATATAATTGGGACGAAAAGCCGTCTCACTTTATTACCGCCGATATGAATGGTGACATTAACTTCGGTGAAGGCAAGAAAAATGTATACGCAACGAGCGCTGATATTTTAGCTTGCAAGGATAAAGAAGTGCAGTTTGCAGTCAATAACTACTTCGGCGGTCGATCTGTCTATATCGGTGGACTGCCGTATAGTGCGGAGAACGCCCGCTTGCTGCATCGTGCAATATTATGGTCATGCAGCAAGGATCACGAATTGCACAATTGGTTTAGTTCGGATGCCCATACGGAAATCCATGTCTATCCGGAAACAGGTACGTATTGTGTTGTCAATAACACGGCAGAGCCGCGCAACACAACTGTGTACGCGAATGGCAAGAGCTTCGAATTGGAGCTCAAGGGCGGCGAATTGCGTTGGTTTGATATGTAAGTTTACGTCGTATTACAATTGAATAACAATTAGATTAGGCTGGGCAATTAGTGAGATAATTGTTCCAGCCTAATCCTGTTTTTGGCTGACATAGAATAAGTATTAGCCAAATGTTCTTATTCTTCTTTACTATCATCATCACCTATTGCTATATTCATTACAGCCACACCATTAATAATCAGATCGTTTAATTATGTAATATTTTCCTGAAGTCTATAATTTTGAAAATGCGAATTCATCGATAGAAGGGGATGAACATGATGGAAGGTAGGAGCGAAGAGAGCGATAGATATATGGAAGCCTATCATGTATGCGACAATGCAAAGATATATAGTAAATATTCGCGAAACAGCACGCCGAGCGTCATTTTTATTGCCGGATTAGGTGATAGCAGTGAGACATGGGAGATCGTGCAGAACCGAATATCAGAAGCAGCGTCGACCTTTTCTTATGACAGAGCAGGTATTGGCAGAAGCCAATCCGTATCAGGAACGCGAACATGTCGTTGTTTAGTCGAAGAACTTTCCGAATTGCTGCAAGTGCTTAACATAGAACCTCCTTATGTATTGGTGGGGCATTCCTTTGGCGGCTTAGTCGCTAGATTATATGCAGGTCTTTATCCGCAAGACATAGGTGGAATCGTGCTGGTAGATGCAGCACCAGAATACAAAGAGTTGGCATACGAAAAGGTGCTTCCGAAAGAACGGATTGCGGAAAATAGGGAATATCTGATGAACCCATTGCAGAATAGTGAGCGAATCGACAAGATACGAAGCTATGAACAAATTGCCGAACATGTACAACTATATGACATTCCACTCTCTATTATCATAAGAGGGTTGCCCGATGAGTACCATGAAGGATGGCCTCACATGGCAATATTAGAAGTGGAACAAAAGCTGCAATCCGAGTTTCAGCGATTGTCGACGACAAGCAAGATTCGAATAGCCAATCAGAGCGGACATTACATTCATCATGATGAACCTGAGATCGTAGTAGAGGAAATCATGAAAATGCTAGAGGAGAGTAGAAGTTGATCAATTCTCTCAAATCCCCGTAGAATGGGTATGAACGAGCCACTCTACGGGGATTTTATACATAAATTATAAAAATGGCACAGAATGCGCCCCCTATATCACAACTCTATGCAATATCGAATTTCTTCTGCTTTCTGCTCAAATCCGAGCGACTCATACAATTGCAATGCTGTTCGATTATCGGTTAATACCTCAAGGCTTGCACGTGGTATGTCATGAGACTTCGCATATTGGAGTGCTTGAGCAAGCAGGGACTTCGCAAGGCCCTGTCCACGCCATTGCTCGCGAACGAATACATTTTCGATGTGAGCTGTCTCGTCTTCTCTCCATATCAATAGACCGGCTACGACCGTATCTCCTTGCCGGACAACCATGGATGTCCAGAGTGGATACTGCCTGTATTCATTCAGTCTTTCCAATCCAAGCGGATTATCTGGCCAAATTTCTGTATCGATATCCAGATAGGCAAGAGCTTCTTCAGCTGTATCCAAATTCCAATGGGAAATTTGATAAGCTTCTGGCAATTGCAGCTCTGGAATTGGTGCTTCTATCATTCGTTTCATTTGATATAGACTAATCAGATGACGGAAACCACGCTGCAGGAAGAATTGACTGTTCACCTCTTCAGTTGAATCATTACCAACACAGAGTCTCGTTCCGTATTCGGCAGGAAGTGTTGCCTTCAATTCGACGGCTCTTGCGTACAACAGCTCATAAATGCGGTCAAGCAACACATAGTCATGCTCACGTTCTGGGATCGCTTTAATATTCACGTAAATGGCATGCTTGTTCTCTTGGGCGCGACCGGGCGGTACAATATTGATGATGCCGACTTGTCCCTTGGCAACCATCTTGCCATGCTCAAAGGCACAATACACGTTGCTCCAGTTCGTCTCCTCGCCTACCCACCAAAATATCGCATTCGGACGCGATGTAACAGATCGATATAACTCCCCTAACAATGGCATGTCCTCTTGCTGAAAATGTCGAATCTGTAATTCAGTGGTTGTATGCTCCATTCAATACCTCTCTCTGTAAGTAGTAATTTTGTGCTGGCAGGTTGTTCTGCTCCTCATCCACTATAGTATACAAAAACCGGGTTGACAATATATTCCTCGATCACGTATTATCTATTTTAACATCCATCTAATTTAATAATTATCTAATTTGATTGTTGTTTAATTCGTGCATGTTTTGCGGTTACTGCAACATTACTTAAATAAGCTGAGGAGGAGTGAATGCCTGTATGCAGTTAGACAAGGTGGTTGCCTATCATAAGGCGTTGGCGGATCCAACACGTGTCAAGATGCTCATCCTACTTGCGGAAGGTGAACGGAATGGTCAGGTGTTAGCGGAGAAGCTATCCGTTACTCCTGCCACGATTACTCATCATGCGGCCAAGCTTCGCGAAGCGAGCCTTATCAACGAACGAAGAGAGAAGAACACGATTTATTTTTCATTAAATGACTATTTTCTAAAGAACAATGCCACTGCGGCTGTGAATTTCATTTATCGCGGTGCTGATGGAGGAGTAGGGATGTTGAATGAGGAACAGCAGCGTTTGAGGGATTCGGTGATTCGCAATTTCTTCTCGAAAGAGGGCAAGCTCAAAAATATCCCATCGCAGTTGAAGAAGAAGCTTATCATCCTGGAGCATATGGTGACTAATCTGGAGGCGGGACGCAGTTACACCGAGAAGGAAATCAACGAATTCATTAAGGCCTACCATGAGGATTTCGCAACGATTCGCCGGGAGTTCATTATGCATCAATTTTTATTCCGAGAAAAGGAGATTTACGAGCTGAACCCACAGGAATTGTGGGCAAAGTGGGTGAATCTTGCTTGAATACGAGAAACGACCGTTCTGCTGCATACTGTGGGGAATCTGCGAGTATCCAGCGATTCTTCAATCAGATCGAGCAATGCGAACTGCCGGTTCATAGTTTAATCGTGTGTCACCATGGTTCTACGATTGCAGAGTTCTGGCGTGAGCCGTATCGCAAGGATTGCCCGCAACTGTTGTATTCCTTAAGCAAGAGTGTGACCTCCATTGCGGTTGGCATTGCATGGGACATGGGGCTTATCCGTCTAGACGAATCGGTCATTTCATTCTTTCCCGAGCGGCTGCCAGAGCGAGTATCCGACAAGCTATCCGCGATGACGATCCATCATCTGCTATCCATGACAGCAGGTCATAAGGCGAATATCTATCCTGTTGTGGTGAACGAACAGGACTGGGTCAAGGCATTTCTAGCGCAAGAGGTGGATCATGAGCCAGGCACCCAATTTCAATATAGTACGCATTCGACCTATATGTTGTCTGCTATATTAGAGCGAATAACGGGACAGAATCTTGTAGACTTTCTTATGCCTCGATTATTCGAGCCATTAGGCATCGCTAGACCTGTATGGGAAACTTGTCCGATGGGAGTTACTGCTGGGGGGATGGGGCTAAGTCTAACAACGAATGATGTGGCGGCATTCGGTCAGATGCTGTTGAATAAGGGCATATACCAAGGAAGGCGCATTGTGTCTGAATCATATATCGAGATGGCGACAAGCGAGCAAAGCGATAATCGCAAGGGAGCCAATCGAATCGATTGGGCTCAGGGCTATGGCTATCAGTTCCATCGCTGTCGAGACGGCTGCTTCCGGGCAGACGGGGCATTTGGTCAGTTATGCTTTGTCTCCCCGAAGGAAGGAATTGTCATAGCTGCGGCGGCTAGCTATCCGACCATGGATATGCTGCAAACACTTCTGAATCTCATTTATGAACATCTCCTTGGCGAAGTTGACAGCAGTGGTGATACCCGGGAGCATCGGCATGAAAGCGTGGAGCAAAAGGGAGATCCATTAAGTATCAATCATACCAGTCGCCCTCCCGCTGAACCTTGTTCTCGGACGGTTCCGTTACACAGAGAAGCGCGACATACAGTAGGGAGACAGCATGCGCATCAAGTGCCGGAACTGCATCAGCATGTGTACGTCATGCAACCGAACGCTAGTGGATTGAAGAAAGTTCGCTTCGATGCTCAGGGTGAGACGCTGCAGCTTCAGTTGTCCTATGGAGACGAGCGGGATATTGCTTTGCCTATAAACGTTGCGCAGCCGATGCGTACGAAGGCTGTATTTCACAAAGATCTATCCATGCCGCTGCAGGAAGTCGTTGTGTATGCCTCTTGGGTGAACGAATGTACCCTGCAAGCGAAGCTATTTTATATCGAAACGCCTTACATGGTGACCTATATTATGAGGTTCCAGCCGCAGTCGATTGAGTTGGAGTTTGATATCAATGTGTCTTTTCATTTATCCAATTATACAGCCATCGGGTACCGGGCAAGCATATAGTTCGATATATGGGGTCGTGACGTTTGCATCAGCGTTTCGTATGCGTATAATTATGGACAGCACGATAAGGGAAGGAAACGACATGATATGAACCAGAACTCCAAGAAGAGCATCATTGATAAATTGAATGTGAACAAATATCCGATGAAATTAATTATGAACAAACCTGACGATATTACGGAATTCGACGGGTTGGATTATGACACTGCGATCAAGCGGGACAGCTATGATCTTATTTTTGCCTTCATCTACTCGCTAGAGCAATTTACAGAGCTGGTACAAATGGTTATCGATAAGCAGTTGCTGAACAGCAAGGGATATCTATTTACCGCTTATCCGAAGAAAAATAATCCTAAATACGAGCAATATATTGAACGCGACAGCTTCTTCAGCATCGGATTCGTTAATGAGGACGGCTATGTAGGAAGCAGCGAACTAAAATTCGCACGGATGGTCAGCTTGGATGACGTCTTTACCGTAATCGGCTTGAAGTCCGAAGCCAAAAAAGCAGCCAAATCAGCATCTTCGAAAAAGAGCCAATGCGTTGATGATTATGTTGAGCATGTTGCAGATATTCAGGCATATTTAGCAGGCAGTGCGGAACTGGAGTTTTACAACAGCCTGACACCGGGATATCAAAAGGACTGGGCGCGTTACGTGTACAGTGCTAAGCGGAAGGAAACACAGGACAAAAGGCTTGAAGAAATGAGGTCGATCTTGGCCGAAGGATATAAATCTGTTGATTTGTATCGCAGACGGGATAAGTAGTGCATCTTGTGTTTGTGGGGGAGAGACAATGAGTCACGCTTTTGCAAAAGAGATTCACAACTGGGATTCATGGGGAGCGGTGTATCAATCGATTGAAGATTTTCGACAGCTTATTGAAGTCATTTATCAAAAAGAAAATCTGAGCGGGGCAGAGCATATATTCCATTTAACTCCGGGTACAAATGCGGTATTTCGTGCTGGCAGCTATGTGATTAAGATATTTGCACCCAAGGAATCTGGAGCAAATACAGATGCTGATTATCAAGCAGAAATAACTGCCATGGAGCGCGCTACCCAGCAAGGCATCCACGCACCGAATGTGATCGCAGCGTCCTATATTCAAGATAAGTATTTGTTCCGATACATCATCATGGACTTTATTCAAGGTCAGGAAGCAGGTAAGGTTCTCTCAGGTTGGACATTACCCCAGAAGGAAGCGTTCGTGAAGCAGCTGCTTGCTAATTTGGACAAGCTGAATATGCCGCCTTCGGAGCAAGTCGATGCAAGTGTAATAAAGCAAAGGGTTGTGCGCAATACAAGATGGAACCTATTTTCAGAGTCTGTCAGGGCACAAATTGCTGAAATCGTGACACAGAGCCCGATATCCCAGCCCGTATACGTACATGGAGATATTACAGCGGAAAATGTAATGGTAGATGATGGAGGTCAATTGTTCATTATCGACTTTGCAGACAGTACGATAGCTCCTGCCGAGTATGAGTACCCGCCAATCCTGTTCTCCTTGTTTGATTTTGATGCTGATCTGATTCAATTGTTTAGGAGAGAGTTAGGATGCGGCCGCGAAGTGTTCATCGATAAGCTGTTTCTGGCCATATTGCTGCATGAATTCGGGTTTATATTTGTAAAAATGATTTGTGAGAAATATTCGGGGCAGGAGGCACAGGCCTTAACGGATATTTACGAAGTGAAGAGAATGCTGCAGGCGCATTTGCCAATGTGATGATGGCAACGACAATTGAAGATGAGGAATAAACCAAAGAGAGCGCACCGGACCTGTAGGGGAGCCGGATGTGCTCTCTTCTTCGTATCTTTAGAAATAGTCAGAGAAGTAAGGGATCTGCCGAATAATTAGCTTCTCCAGCAGGTCGATGGTGGCCTCGTTGGCTTGGAATCGACCGATTTTCGCCAAGTAGGATGGACGCTTGTACCCCATAAGCATCGTGGTCAAGGTTTGAATATCGAATTCGGCATCCCGTTGATTCCCGCCTTTGGTAAGATGCCCGTTGCCCTGCTCATCTACGGTTAATGTGAATACTCCCTGATTCCATTCCAGCATCGGGTCATGAAGTACGAAGGTGAAGCTGCATTCAGCTTCTTGAGGCTGGAACGGATACTGCTCTAGGAACAATCCGATATCCACGATTCGTGCCATATAGTAAGGCGCAATAATTTCTTTAATATCGCTGTCCTCGAGCAAGAATGCAAGCGGCTCATCTGTGTAAATATGTCCCTTCACTCGGGTCACCATGGAGAAGTGCGCGCTAATAAAATTCCATAACCCGTTGCGCGCCTCTTGATTGACATACACCATTTCTTTCATATAGAACACTTCCTCGGCGATCCAATAGAGCAAGTATCCTGTCGGTTCATGGTTGCTGTCATAGTATACCGCGACAGTCATATCATCGAGATCCCAACGCAGGTATTCTTCCCACGCCAATTCGTTGCGCAGCATAGCGCCGTGTGTCTGCAAGGCAAAGCGATGATAGACTTGACGTACGTCTGGATGCTCAATGGTGACGCGTTCGACATTTCCAGGGACCGTCTTGAGCTTCGGCAGCTGTGTATCCTTCACCTCGAACGAGATTTTATCAGAGATGATCTCCCAGCCTTTGCGGCGGTAATAAGGGATGGAATAAGGATATAAGTAGGACACGGATTGCTTACGCTTGCGCATGTTCGTCAGCGCTTGGCGCATTAATTTATTCATTAAGCCAAGATTGGCGTATTCTGGGTAGGTTCCGACACCTGTTACTCCGCCCATTTCGTAGATTTGACCGAAAATATTTACTTGGAATGGATATACAGCGAGTTGAGATATCAGCTTGTCGCCATCGAACCATCCTAATACATCGGCCTGCTTCAGTACGGGCAGCTTCGCTTGTGCAATTTCGCGATTCTCCCAACCAAGCGCCTGGAGATCATGGTTGGTCACTTGGAATACATAGCGCAGCAGATCGTTGAATTGCTCGCCGTGACGAATTTCAACGTCCCTCATCTTCAGTCTCTCTTGCAGTTCTTGGCGGCTCATGAATGAGAACCTCCTTTTAATGGATGAATCACCTTATAATATCTTACACTAATTTCTCATGCTTCAATCATGCAATGGTATGCACTCTGGAGTCTGTACTGACAAACAATAAACGCCACCACAAGATGTGATGGCGCTGCATTCTGCGACAAATCGCTTACTTTCGTTCCATAACGGCAAAGTAGTTATTCTCATCGTCAGCAAAGTTGAATACTCTAGCGCCAGGCATTGTTACTACATCACCAACTGTAATGCCTTTGTTCTTGAAATCTTCATACAGTGCATCGAGATCGTCGGAGAACAGCATGATCGAAGGTGTTCCTAGGTTGAGATCTGGCTGCATTTCGGCAATAAGCTGCTTATTGTGGAGCACGAAGGAAGTCTGTGCGCCTTGTGCAGGAGCAATTTCAATCCACTTCATTCCCTGTCCGTTGTTATCTTCCGACACGACAATGAATCCGACTTTTTCAGTCCAAAATTGAACCGCTTGGTCTTGATCATTGACATACAGCATAACTTGTCCGATTTGATTGATCATAGATCATTCTCCAATTCTAACGTTTTGTGATTGAATTCTTATCGATCGTACAATTTTTAGGCAATGAATGCAAGCGGATGTGAGTAAGTGAGCAGCCCTCTATCGTAGGCAGATATATTGGGCTATTCCTGAATGTGATTGAAATCACAAAGTATGTAAACAAGTTCAATATAATAGAAGTACTTGGGGATGAAGTCTAAAAAGTCAAAAGGGAAGCCACGAGATAAATGTTTCGTGATAGTTGAAGGATTGGCTTTGTGTGGAATGGGGTAATGAAGGAACTACAACTAAAATCCAGGAGAGTGAGAGCTCATGCAGAAAAATCACGTGACCGAGTATCAAGAATATGTAGAGAACAAATTTACGAAACGAATTATTCATAAGGATGAGGAAAATGTGATATTCGTATTGAACTTCAGTCCGGGAGCCGAATTGCCGACGCATCGTCATCCGGGCGCAAACGTCAATATTCTAGTTCTGGATGGAAGCGGGATCGTGAATAGTGATGGGGTGGAGACTGGAGTTGCCGAAGGTGACATCCTTCATATTAGTGGAGACGAGAGCTTCTCTTACCGCAGCGGAACAGATGCCGTTTCCTGTCTATATGTCGTGTTGACGAAAATGCCAAGTGAGCGCTATGCCCAAAATATTTGATCAAAGCGTTGGATGAAGCAATTGGTGGATTCGTGCCCCGAGAGATTGCTTGCGTAGCTATAAAATAAAGATGATAAAAAACTCATTTCTCTTCACATACAACAGCAATCAAAAAACCGTTATTTTGAAAAGAGATTGATCAAAATAACGGTTTATTATTTGATTAAATATAAATTTTTATAATAAAATTTGATCATTTCTTATTTAACTAAAGCACCCGATCGTTTAAGTTTATATATTCACAAACTTTCCCCATAATTGGTTATTATCAAAAAAAGAGAAACCCAATATGGATATTAGCGGTTTTTTACTTTCTGAATGGTCTTATCCCTAAACCCTTTTGTCGTCTGCGCCCGGAATAAGTCTTTCCATCATTCAGCTACTTTTGGATGTAGCATAAATTGGACTGATTTTATCCATTGCTACTCCTTGCTTTTTATATTTAAAAATAAACAAGCCATTGACTAATAAAACCAATGATCCAAATGCCAATGCTGCCATAGAGTTCCATTCAGAAATCAAACCAGATAGTATAGTCGCTATCATTGCTGCAATTCCACCAAAAACGTATATGGAACTTCGAACCCTGGCGATCAAATAGTCTGGAGTAATCCCCTGTTGAACAGTTATCTGAACAACAAATGCCATAGAAAGTGCCCCATCAAAGATTATCATTCCGAAACACATGGTGATAAATGAATTTGATATCAATAATAAAATACCAAATGAAGATATAATCATTAAAGTACTGAGAAAGTATAACCAGTTTGCATTTTTAAATTTGTTCATTATAAGCACGCCAATGACATTACCTATACCAGCACAAGATAATAGTATTCCAATATACTCTTCTGAAAAATGGAGAGTATATTTAGAATGAATGGTAACACTAAGCACAATAAAACTGGTTGAAAATCCGAGAACCAAAGCTGAAATCGTCGATACAATTTGAGCTCCATTAGCATAGAGGTACTTTACACCTTCTTGGGAATCCCGAATGAAACTCTTCAGTTTCTGTTTTCCCTTCATGGGCTTATCATCCGTTTCCTTAGGTACATTTCGGAATTTTATAAGTGAAATAAATAACATTGAAACAAGTAATAAACTACCACAAATAGTTAAGGTAATGTTCGGGCCATATTTCGCAAGTATAATTCCACCTAAGGCTGGACCAATTAAGGTTACAATCGCATCAGCGGCTTCTAATGAATTATTAGCACTTAATAAACGTTGCCTCCCAACAATCTTAGGTACCATAGCTGAAAGGGCAATATTTAACATCAATCCCACTAAACCCATGAAAAATAATATTGGCCCAATAACAAAAAGGCTCGTTATGTCGATTGTTATTAAATATGCCAATAGAAACAATAATATAGCATATATGAAATTACAGATCGAAGAAATTAAAACAAGGTTCTTTTTCTCAATCCAAGTACCTATTGGAATAGAAAAAAACACGGAACTAATTCTCTGAAATATAAGCACTAATGAAGTCATTAATGGTGATCCAGACAGACCCAATATGATAATAGGCATGATTAGTTCGCGAAAACGTTCACTTAGGATTTTAGATATATTATGAAACCATAACTTCCCAAAATCAGCATTAATCAATAAATTATTCACTTTTGAACACCTCTTAAAATTGATTTACTACCTTCCTCTTATTTAAAATCTGATTAATCAATCTACTAGACTCATAGTATATCCTCCTTGCAAAACTTCATAGATATATTAGTACATAGAATATTCCTTAGAAACGATAATACTATAAATTTGGAGTTATATTTTCCTCTCTTATTCAACAAAACGGCCATTGTGAACATAAGTTAAGCACTGCTCTTTCACTAAACTGTCCCTATACTTAAAGAAAAAAATCCTGTAAAAACAGGATTTTAATCAAACTTTATTAAAAATTTATCTTAGGGTAACGACATTCAAACATATGTAAATAAAGAGTTCAAACATATTATATATTTAGTACCTTTGAATATTATTTTGTAAAAAAGATTGATTATTTCGGAAAGCGAATCTTCAACTAACGCACCCGTTAGTTGAACAAGAACCATTATTTATATGACACATCATTATCCTACTATTAAATTTCCATTTATCTAAAAATTATTTCCTTTACATCATTTTTTTGAGGTATGGAATCTTTCGCCATACAAAATGACTTAGCAAAAAACTTAGAATGATTCCTAAAAATGCCGTTATAAGAAATTTAGCCATGACCGGTATTGATAGGTCATTCAATGTATATTGAAGGAAGACAACTACTGGCACATGGATGAAATAAACAACAAATACATTGTTTGATAACATCTTGGACCAACGATTAGTGCCGTTAATTTTTTCTCTAAATAAAATTAGAAGACCGATTACAAGCGAAATACACAATAACGTCTCAATTAATGATAGAGCCAACGAACCGAAGTTTGGGCCCCCTTTTAAAAGAAAAGGATCTACCGTATTTCCTCCAGAATACAAAATGGTTACTATTAATATTCCAATAATAAGCCAGATGTATCCTACTCTTGCACTCAAAGTTAAAAACCATTTGCGATGAAAGGCCATAATGCCTAAACAAAAAAAACTCACATACTGTGGTACATGTGCAAATTCTGTTTGAATAAATCCTAAAAAAGCTATCCAATGATCAATAGGTAACCATATCCTTGTAATAAAAGTCACTAAACTAACGACCAACCACAGGGAGAGAATCTGATAAACCTTAATGCTTCCATCAAATTTTTTTATGGTTTTCTTAGATGTAAAGAAGGTCCAGACTGAAAAAACAACCGCATACACAAGTAAATGCTCTAAAAACCATAAATGTCCAAATTGCATATCAGGCCATGATGGCCCGGACCAGTTCGAGGGTTCATTACCAAGTCCAAAAAATATATTAACATAGTAAGAAAAAAATGAGATGGGTTCATAATCTCTGAAATTAATGTAATATAAATACATCAGAATAGGAATTATCACGAGAAATCCAAGTAGTAATGGAATACCAATTCTAATAAGCCGTTCTTTTAAAAACCGTTTCGGCCCTTTTCTCGAGATTGATTGAGGGAGAAAATAGGCTGATAAAAAGAAAAACATACTCATAAAAAATGCTGCATTTACAGAGAAAAATCTGCCCAACCAGTTGATAGATTCATCATCCAAAAAAACCACCAACCACCTGGTCCATAGGCTTGTCCAGCATGGTGAGCTACTACAAGCATAATTAAAGCTATTTTTAGATTATCGATGAAATATAAACGATCGCTCTCTTTATTCACCTATAAACCCCTTTCCCATTAAAAGTTACACTGAGATAATAGCAATGTATTTTTCACCACTACAGGAAAATAATTTTATAAATGATCAATCTTTTTTATAAGACTACATCTTATGATGGAATTCGGAACAGTTAGATCATGCTGATCGTACTTATCGTTCTCTAGCCTTCGAATGGAGCTGGGAGTTCCGACGCAAAGCCGAAGTGATGCGCAATGATGTCCACGATCCGTTTGGAAGCTTGTCCATCGCCAAAAGGATTGCTGGACTTGGTCATGTCTTGGTACGCCTGCTCATCCGCAAGTAGTTGGTTCGCAATGGTGAATATCCGATTCTCGTCCGTTCCAGCTAGTGCAACCATGTTAGCTTTAACCGCTTCTGGTCGTTCCGTTGTATCTCGCATCAGCACGAGCGGCTTGTTGAATACCGTTGTTTCCTCTTGCAGACCACCGGAATCACTCATAATCAGATAAGAGCGGGCGAGCAAATTTATCATATCTGGATACTCCAATGTGTTCAGCAAGTGAATCCGTTCATGACCAGACAGTAGAGTATGTGCTGCATCCCGCACGACTGGGCTCATATGGACAGGATAAATGACAGCCGTATCAGGGTGTTCCTCTACAATACGGCGAATCGCTTGGAACATATTTTGCATCGGTACCCCATAGTTCTCCCGGCGATGAGCAGTAACCGTAATCAGTCTTCCGCGGTGATGAATCAGCTCATTTAATGAAGCTTCATGGAACGTATAATCCTCTTGGTATGTCTGCAGCGCAGCATCTACAGCCGTTTGCCCCGTTATATAAATATGCCCAGCATCATACCCTTCACGAAGTAAATTGTCCTTCCCAACTGAGGTAGGTGCGAACAGCAGATCGGTTACGACATCTACAATTCTGCGATTGACCTCCTCTGGCCACGGGGAGTATTTGTTGTGGGAACGCAAGCCTGCTTCTACATGCCCGACAGGGATTTTGTGAAAGAAGGCTGCTAGTCCGCCGCACATCGCCGTCTGCGTGTCGCCATGAATAAGAATCATATCCGGTCTATCTTCTGAAATGATATTATCCAGCCCTGCGATTGCAGCAGAGGTGAAGTAGGCTAGCGATTGATTTTCCTTCATTAAGCTTAGGTCAACATCCGGTGACAACGAGAAATGAGAGAGTGCCTGATAGAGCTGCTCTCGATGCTGTCCCGTGACGACAACCTTGGTATCGAACCAATCGGAATGCTGCTTCAACTGTTGAACGACTGGGCACATCTTCGTCGCTTCCGGTCTCGTTCCGAAGATGACCATGATTTTTTTCTTTGTCTCCAATGGAAAGTCCCCCTCTTAAGCAATTCAATCTATTCCTCATATTACCATGGGCCGAAATGGAAGTCATATGTAAGGAGTATGCTTCCCTATATAGGAATGAAACGGACATTGGAAATCCTGTACCTGTGGAGAAAAGGTGGCGTGCAAGTGATATGTCTTCATTTATAGGACAAGCCATTATTGAGGGTTGGTCAACTTCAAGTCAAACGAATGAAATGTCAATAAAAAAGAGACTACGATCCTGCAAGATCGTAGCTCTTTTAACAAAAGAGCCAGTGGGCAACCACGGCGAGCATATTCTACTTTTCAGCGAAAAGCCACGATTAAGGGCCCAACCTAGTCTCGGGTGTTTTTTTCGCTTGTTGTACGCCTCTTGAAACGCTTGGTAAAGCGCAATCACGCCAGCAATTGACGGCCTTATCACCTCATCCAGGACACTTAAGAAGAATGTCACGGCTATCACCTCCCTTGCGAAAGGCTTAGCCGCGACCCGTGGAGTCTAAAATACGTTACTTATATTCACGTCAGCTTTAAGATTTTTTTCTAAAAAACAGAAGAGAAATCAGGATAATTACTAGAATTGCAAAAATATTAAAGATCACTTGGAATGTTCCAACTTGTGTCCGAGAAATAATAAAACCCATAATAGCAATAACTAGAACCACTAACCCAAAAAAGATATTTTTTTTATTCAAATTAACCCCTCCTCCCGGCGAAAAATATATTGCAGAATAACATATTCATTAGTATAATATACACTAAATATTGGGAAAGGAGGAGAGTATACCCATGAATTATTTTTTCAAGAAGACTATTTCTGGGGTCGTAGCTTTGGTGCTGTTGTTAAATTTGATAGGTGTTGCTTCGGCAAGTGCTAGTAACGAAAACACATACCAATTTAGCCAAACTGAATTTGCTGAGTTGGAAAAAACCCTATACCTAATTGAAGCTATACCTGATGAAGTAATTGAACAAGGACCCCAAACAACTGCCGAATGGCTGAGTGCTTACACAGGTGATATGTATATTACAGATGGAGATAAATTCTATAATACATCAAAAGTAGAGACTTTAGGGGTAATTGGGTGTATTTCAGCAGTAGGACTGGCTATTGCCGAAAACCTGTTCTCATTTACAAAGATTGCAAAAATTAAAGACGTTATTAAAGCAGGTGGAGGAGTAACAAAATTTATTGGTAACTTGGTTCCTGCTTTTAAAGTTGCTAGAAGTGAGTGGGGTTACAGCATAAGTGAAGCAATTGGATATGCTGTTAAAACCGCTGCACAAGATGCAGGCCCTGAATTGATTAGTGCGGCAATTGGTTTTTTTAGTATAGGGGACATCTATTCTTCTTGCTTTGAATAAAAACTACCATTCAAAAGGAATTTGTATATTATTAAAAAAGTAAAAACAACTCAACACAAACAAAAAAAGAGCTCTTTTCTAGTGTCGCGTGACCAGAAGAGGCTCTTTTTTGTAGTTCAGTAAGGAGTTAACTTATCCGAGCCGTACCAGCGTCGTTGACACCACCCGCAGCGTGGGTTTTACGTCATTTGTTGGCTAGATCCCTAACCGTGCTCATTCATTTACATATTCTGCGCGATTACATGCATCTATTTATACTATTTCAGAAAATATATGATAAATAATAGGAACAAATATTCCTATTTAGATTGTTGTACCCTGATTTTTCCCACCTTATAAGTAGGATGAAATTTATTCGAAAATTATCAAATTCTTTTATGACTATAAGAGAAAAACCATGGGGAATGATGGGTCAATTATTAATTTTTATAGATCAAAACTGAAGAGGATAGTGCAATACCCAAGTGCGGGAGAGCGCATCGCTGGCAAGCGATGAGTTCAAGTATTCAAAACATTGATGTGAAATTGATGTAAAACATCAACAGAAACGTACGGAAATCAGCCTTCCAGAACGGAAGTCCATTGGCAAAAAGCCCGTCAAATCATGGGTTCCGCGGACTGCTACAGATTGCATCCCAAGAGAGCATGTTCCCGCAAGGAACTCAACTTCTCTTTGACGCGGGAGAGAGAAATAGATACACTCTTCACAAGGTGAAATATGGATTATGAACGAGGTTAGAGAATGAACCAAGTTAATCAGGCTCAAGCAATCGACTATCTCATTCGAATATATGTCATGTTTCAACACCTGCTAGCAGGTGATCTCGACTTAGAACGGGTACAGAACCGTGTGTTTCTCTTCATGGAGAACTTTCTATATCTAGGCAAGGTGCATGTCAATGTAGAGCCACAAGGCGATGACCGACCACTTTCTAATCATATAGTGCAAGGCTATGAATTTGTTAGTATTCGAAATGGTATGATTCTTATTCGTTACCACCTATGGAAGGAACCTAACACACACCTCCTTTTGTGCGGATAGAGACGCTCAATGTAAGGAGGATTGTACGAGAATGACAAGTAAACGGTTTGAAAGATGGAGCGAGAAATATCGCAATCGAAAGCTGATGCCCTACTTGGAGCAAGTGAGAGAGATGAGGAAGCTTCATGCACATGCATGGAGTGATTCGGAAATCATACAGCATGTGAAAACGATGAAAATAAGGATTCAAGAGGGAGCAGCATCGGCTCGTGATGTCATAGAGGTAGCAGCACTGGTTGATCAGGCCGTATGGAGAGTAAAAGGAATCCGATTATATGATGTGCAATGGCTCGCAGGCATGGCTTTGCATGAAAGCTGCATCATTGAAATGCAAACTGGTGAGGGAAAAACGTTAGCCGCCGTTCTCCCTGCCTTTTTGCAAGCTTTGTCCGGACGCGGGGTACATGTTCTTACATTCAATGATTATTTGGCCAATAGAGATGCAGAATGGACAAGGCCAATTTATGAATATTTGGGCGTGACAGTCGGCTGTATTACGGAGGGCAGCAGTGCTGAGGATAGAAAGCGAGCCTACGCTGCTGACATTACGTATTTGACTGCAAAGCAGGCAGGCTATGACTACTTGAAGGATTCGCTGGCTAGGGAGACAGAGCAACTTGTCCAGCGTCCATTTCATGCTGCACTAGTTGATGAAGCTGACTCGATTCTGCTTGATGAGGCGAGAGTCCCTTTGGTCATAGCAGGTGAGAGGGGAGTTTCGAAGCGGGAGGCGTTGGCTTACGTAGGCATTGTTGAGCAGCTCGTCTCTGGAGTGGATTATGAGACGGATCAGGAATTGCGCAATGTATACGCTACGAACTCCGGTATTGATAAAGTGGAATCCATGCTTGGTGCGGCAATTTATACGAGGATCACAATATTGACGTA
>NZ_JMDX01000016.1:0-43608 GCF_000935845.1 Paenibacillus sp. E194 | reverse complement strand
AACGGTTGCAGAAGGAGACGACGTCCAAGCAGATGATCGGTCAGGTTGCTGCTGCTCTCCTTCACGACGATGATTACTTATACATGGACTCATCCACGACGGTACGGTGTGTGGGAGAACATATGAAGACCAAGGGGAATGTCATCGTTACGAATTCCATCGACATGGCTGGCATGTTGGCGGCGAGGAATGAAGCTCGCATTCAGCTGCTTGGCGGCCTATTAGACAATGATCAACGCATGATTTATGGATCGCGGGCAATTGAGATGCTAAGCGACTATCATTTTGACAAGGCCTTCCTCGGCACTTGTGGATTATCCATGAATGGACTGACGACCGACTTTGAAGAAGAGACATATCTCATCCGTCAGGTGATTCGCAGCGCAGACCAAGTCATTGTCCTTGCTGACCACTCCAAGTTCGGCAAGACGATGTTCCATCGTGTTGCAGGCTTAGAAGATATAGACTTTATCGTCACAGATCGTGAGCCAGATGCGGAGTGGCAGCGTTATGTAAATGAAATAGGCGTTGAGATCATCATTGCTGACAGAGAGGTGCACCATGATTAACAGACTAATTTGGATGGGTTGTCTATCATACATTGTAACTGGGGTAACACTTGTCATTATGGGTGCAGTACTCCCTGAACTGCTTCTGAACTATGGCTTGAATTATACAGACGGAGGAATACTTGTCTTCGTTCAATTCGTCGGCATGCTGCTCGGCGTTCTCAGTATGCCTGCTATTTCTCGAGGGTTCAGTCGGAAACGAGGAGTGATGATCGGATTGCTGATGATTAGCGCCGAGCTGCTGCTGTTTTTCCTCCCGCCATGGCCAGTCGTTATTTTAATAGCCGGATTTGCGGGAGCAGGAGCGGGGCTTGTGGAGTCAGGGATCGGTACCATTATTCTTGTCGCAGTCAAAGAGAAACAAGCCATCGCGATGAGCAAGCTGGAGGTTACTTTTGGCCTCGGCGCCTTGACGATACCATTCGTGGCAAGCTTCTTAATCGCACGTGGGATATGGACTTACTCATTCCTCCTGCTCGGCATAAGCGCACTTCTTACGGCGATCGCATGGCAGCGGATGTCATTCGGTCATGTCGATGCCATGTTGACGCGCACATTAGGTAACGGTTCTGAAGCCAAGCGTGAATCTTACTCAGCGAAGTCCATTCCTTTCCTTGTCCTATGCGCCTTTTTCTTCATGCTCTATGGAGGAAGCGAAGTGTCTGTTGTGCACTTCTTCCCATCCCTGTTTATCGAGAGATGGGGCGTCGCAACCTCTGATGCAACATTGACGGTTACGGTATATTGGACGGCGATGGTTATTGGCCGTGCACTATGCGGTGTACTTGCAGAAAAGATAACGTACTATCGATTTTTATGGATCACGACAGTGCTCAGTGTCCTTGTATTGCTCATTATGCCTTTCATTTCACAGGCATGGGGAGGGTACGTCATTAGTTTTCTCCTCGGGCTTGGAATGGCAGGCATGTTCGCGATCATGCTGATTTATGCGAATAGTGCGCTTCCCGGCATGACTGAGCGGACAACGAGTATTTTGCTGGCGGCAAATGGACTAGGTGGTTCGCTTCTGCCGATTGCAGTCGGTAGAATGATGGACATATGGCCGGTTCAAGCCGTCATGTGGCTTTTCTTCGGGGTGATGGTGACGATGCTGCTGCTTGTATTTGGTTCAAAGCGCCTGAACATGTTCTTATCGACGACCAAACAAACGAGCCTAATCCATACTCCTGAAGCGAAATAATCGAATGAAAAGCAATTCCTGCCTCGCAAGATGGAAGCGGAATTGCTTTTTTGTTGTGCAATCATAGAATGAGGATTCCAGCCATATATTTTGACCATCGGTACATTAAGTGGATTCACTTTCCCACAATAACTCCTTTGGAAATGAGGGCAAGCAAGAATGCGCGAGAATACCCATGTGCACCAGCTAGCAGCACTTGTAAGCAGGGGAGGACATTGAATGCCAAAAATGCTTCACTATACCATTGCCATTGTCGGGGCAGGCAGCGCCGGATTGTCGGTCGCGGCCCGCTTGCTGCGCGAATCGAAAGCGCTTCACGGCTCAGTCGTGCTACTTGATCCGCAAACCAAGCATTATTATCAGCCCTTGTGGACGCTTGTCGGCGGAGGCGTCGTCAGCAAGGAGACGACCGAACGCAGCCAGCAATCGCTGATCCCGAAGGGAGCCGACTGGATTCAGGAGGCGGTTGAGGAATTCAATCCGGAGATCAACCGATTCGTTACCAAGGCGGGCACCGTCATCCAGTACGAGATCCTCGTCGTAGCTGCGGGAATTCAGGTGGACTGGGAGCGGATCAAGGGACTGAAGGAGTGTATCGGACGGGATGGGGTGTGCAGCAACTATGATTATCGATACGTCGATAGCACGTGGAAGTCCATTCGCCAGTTCCGTGGCGGCAATGCAATCTTCACGCAGCCGAACTCGCCAATCAAATGCGGGGGAGCGCCTCAGAAAATTATGTATTTGGCCGACGATGCATTCCGGCAAGCAGGGATTAGAAATAAGACGAACATTATCTTCGCTTCGGGAAATGCGTCTATCTTTGCCGTTCCGAAATATGCTGCGGCACTTAATCGGGTGATCGAACGAAAAGACATTGCGACCAAATATCAGCTTGATCTGATCTTGATTGATTCGGTGAGGAAGGAAGCCGTGTTCGAGCACGTGGTTACGAAGGATCGGGAGACACTCCGATACGACATGATTCATGTCGTGCCGCCCATGTCGTCTCCCGACTTCATTCGAAATAGCCCGCTTGCAGGAGCCGCAGGATGGGCCGAAGTCGACAAACATACGCTGCAGCATGTCCGGTTCAAGAACGTGTTCGCGCTCGGAGATTGCAGCAATCTCCCGACTTCCAAGACGGGAGCAGCCATCCGCAAGCAGGCTCCCGTCGCCGTACAAAATATCATCAGCTGGCTGGCTGGACAACCGCTTACCGCACGTTATGACGGCTATACATCATGTCCGCTCGTTACCGGCTATAATCGGCTTATTCTGGCGGAGTTCGATTATGATCTGACCCCGCAGGAAACATTCCCGTTTGATCAGTCGAAGGAACGATACAGCATGTATGTGCTGAAAAAAAATCTGCTGCCTAAAATGTACTGGCACGGCATGCTGAAGGGCCGAATGTAAGGGAAGTCTACGAAAATTTCATGATTCGAAGTTAATCTAGTACCCATGGTTTGTTTTAGTTAGAAAGGGGAGAGTATTGCCTGATGCTGCTGCGTTATTTTTATGATGACAAATTAGCTCATGCTTCCTACCTGGTCGGCTGCCAAGCTACGGGAGAAGCGATCGTGATCGATCCGGCTCGCGATGTAACGCCATATATCACAACGGCTAAATCCGAAGGCTTGAACATCATCGCTGCTGCCGAAACCCCATATCCACGCTGATTTCGTATCCGGAATGCGCGAATTCGGAGTGGAGCACGAAGCAACACTTTACTTATCGGGCGAAGGCGGCCCGGATTGGAGGTATTCGTATGTGAGCGATGAGAGCGGGAACGAGGTCAATCATCGCCTTGTGCAGGATGGAGACCGATTCCACATCGGCAATCTCGAATTCGAAGTGTTTCATACCCCTGGCCATACGCCTGAGAGCATTTCGTTCCTGTTAACGGATCGGGGCGGAGGGGCCGATTCTCCGATTGGCATTTTTACGGGCGACTTCGTATTCGTCGGTGATGTGGGACGCCCTGATCTGCTGGAGAAGGCAGTAGGGCTGGCAGGCACGGCAGAGGAGGGAGCAAGGCAAATGTTCCGCTCCTTGCAGCGCTTCAAGGAGCTTCCCGAATACGTGCAGGTGTGGCCTGCCCATGGTGCGGGAAGCGCATGCGGCAAGGCGCTGGGCGCAGTTCCTTCATCGACGGTAGGTTATGAGAAGCGCTTCAATTGGGCTTTGTCCTTCACGAACGAAAATGAGTTCGTCAACTCATTGCTGGCTGGGCAACCCGAACCGCCGACTTATTTTCCGAGAATGAAGCACGTGAACCGGATAGGCCCTGCATTACTCGGCCAGCTTGTTGCTCCAGAGCAGATCGAGGGGAGTGTGGAAGAAGTCGCGAGTTACGTGCAAGCAGGAGCAATCGTCGTGGATACTCGCCCATGTGCTGCATTTGGTGCCGCGCATGTAAAGGGAACGATTAATGTGCCATACAACCGTTCCTTTACTTCATGGGCCGGATGGCTTCTGAATGACGAGCATCCGCTGTATGTGATGGGGGAAGAAGAGCAATTGCCCCATATTGCCCGAGATTTGCGATCCATCGGAATTGATCGAATTGAAGGCCTGATCGAAGCGACGAAGATGTGGGTGGATAGCGCCCTCCGTTCATCTTCCAAAGAATTGCTGGAATCTTATCCTGACGTTACTCCTGCGAGCATCGCAGACCAGGTAGTTGGCGGCGAGGTCGCAGTTGTGGATGTGCGCTCAAGTGCAGAATGGGAGGAAGGCCACATTCAACACGCCAAACATATACTGCTTGGCAAGCTGCCGGAACGTGTTCGTGAGGTGCCGACTGAAATGCCCGTGCTCGTCCAATGCCGAACGGGAATGCGTTCCGCCATTGCAGTCAGCATTCTTCAGGCGCATGGCGTTACGAATGTGTTCAACCTGCAGGGCGGCATCGTCAGGTGGCAAGAAGAGGGATTGCCTATTGTGACGCGATAGATGGCAAGATCTTGACCCATACATTTCAAGGAATACGTTAAAATAACGAGTAAAAAGCGGGCAAAGCATGCTCGCTTTTTTTATTGGCAGTACAGGGAATAACCCATTGACTATATACTATAGGGGGGTATACTATATGAGTAACAAAACACGAACATACGCCCTAAGTATATAGAGGAGGGATCGGATGACGCATCTCGCGAAGTTTGCAGTAACTCCGGGTTTTGAAGAAGGAGGAAGTCTTTTTACGCCTATGCAGTTGTCACTGCTTGGTTCTATCCTAGGCAATCAGGCAAAAATTGAGTTGACTACCTTCAAACAGCTGTATGTAGAAATGGAAGAAGATCGATTGGATGAGGTACAGCAGCGGTTGAAGGAAGTAGGGTTAGAGATCTATCCAGCAGGCTTCTACACCAAGAGCTTAATTACATGTAATTTCTGCAGAGGAGCAGAAGACACGAATATGGAGCTTGCCAAGCAGCTGAATGAAGCGATAGTCGGAATCGAGGTTCCATATCCGATCAGGATAGGCTACTCTGGATGTGCACTCGGAACAGGAGAACCGTTGCTGAAGGATATCGGAATTGTGAAAATGAAGGATGTATTCGATATATACATTGGCGGAGAACCGAAAACAATCAAGCCAACCCTCGGGCAATTGGCGATTACCGGCGTGACAGCGGAGCAGTTAATCCCTTGCGTCACACGAATGATCGATTTCTTTCAAGCGAATGGAAAAAGGAAGGAGAAATACACTAAGTTTATTCAACGCATGTCGATCGAAAAGATTATCGAAGAAGCTTTACGAACCGAAAGTGAAGCTGAATCAAGTTAACTTGCGCGATAGGAAAGAGCTGCATGTATATGATATCGTTTCTCGTTCTGATAACCTCTTATTTATAGTTGAATGATGCTCCATACACTTGTGTATAAAAAAGAGCGGCAGGATCAAGAATCTTCTTGAACCGTGCCGCTCCTGTATTATGGATTATGAGAATTCGTTCAACGCTTCAGGCGTCCAATCCGTAACTCCGTTATCCTCTAAGACGCCCAATATGACGTCAGTAATATCTGGATCCGCCATCAGCTTGTCTTGAACGCGGAAAATAATATCATCAGCGTCGGCTAAGGTTAAGCCCTTGCGCAGTTCGATCATCGCATCGACGTGATAATAGCGCCCTTCCTGCGTAATTCGCAAATCATTAATATCCGTAACATCTGAGTCAGCAAGAATAAGGAAAGCTACCTTCTCCGCAACATCGCGAGGAGCTGCGACCCCGATAAGTCCAACCATATTGTCATACCCGACACGAAAAGCAACGCCAATCATTAATATCCCGATTAGAATCGTTGCAATTCCATCCAAAGCCTTAAATGCTGTCAAGGAAGTGACGACAACCGCGCTCATGGCCAATAAGGCACCCGTAACAGCAACCAAGTCTTCATAGAATACTAAGCGAGTGGGTGGTGCAGAACGACTAACGTGCTTGAATGAAGCGGGGATAAATGCAATACCTTTTGTTTCAACTCTTGCTTCCTTCGTAATTTCCTTCATCGCTTTGAGCAAAATAGCTCCATCAACAACTAAATTGAATACTAATGCAGCGATGTTTATCCAGAACGCCCCACTGCTCGCTTCTACGGGGTGCTGAAGTAAATGCAGGCCCTCACGTATCGTCTCGTAGGCCATAATCGTTACAACGATAACGGCCACCATACAAAAGAGGTTAATGACTCGGCCGAATCCCGTAGGGAATTGGCGAGTGGGCTTCTTCTCCGCAAGGATACTGCCGACGAATACAAAGCCTTGATTCACGCTGTCCGCCAGAGAATGCATGGAAGATGCGAACATCGCTCCACTGCCGCTCATTGCAGCACCTGCGCCTTTTGCAGCAGCAATAATGGCATTGCCTATCATTGCAATTGCAGAGGACTTGTTTCCTTTCTTAATTAGCTGTAATATCGTTTCTCGTTCCGATTCGGGATCCATTGCTTCCTCCTAAATGATGAATAAGATAAATGAAATTGTTGCCTAAGCTTACTAATTTTATTACAAGAAGCTAAATGCAATCAATCATTAATACGATTAAATTAAAAATAGTTTCAAGATTTCATTTTTGCTTCTATCATTGATATAATTACCAGGATAGGAGATTGATAGAATTACAGCAACAGAGCGTGTCCGTTGAGAGCTGTTTGTTCGTATTACCAATTTACATAGATTGAGCCTTTGGGGAGGGAACGGTACATGAACCAAGAAGCAAACACCGCCGGATGGGATGCGATTGATCGAGCAGTCACAGCAATTTATGGCGAGCAGGAGCCTAAGCATTACGGCACGATCATTTCATATGCTTTGGGTGGAGATGATCCCTTGGATGGAATAAGTGCATACAAGGCGGATTTTCCATACCCGCATTGGCATTTTGTAACCTATGGTTTTTCAGAACTTTATGATAAAGAATTAGAAGATGAAGAATATAGCGGATACGGGTTTGAACTTACATTCAGACTGGTTAGACAGCCTGAGGATGAGGAACCACCCGCATGGGCACTTAACCTGCTGCAAAACATGGGGAGATACGTATTCAACTCCGGCAATGTATTTCGATCGGGAGATTATCTGGATGCGAACGGGCCGATTTGCTTAGATGCAGAAACCCAATTAACAGCGCTCGCCTTCGCTGAAGATCCCGACTTGCATGCAATCGATACCCCGAATGGCAAGGTAGAGTTCATTCAGATGGTAGGGATTACGAATGATGAGCTTGAAGCGATGCAAACTTGGAATACATTCGGTCTTTTGAATGCATCCCAAATGCACCTGCCTTATTACATTACTGATCTGGAGCGGGAGTCGCTTCTTCGCATGCCAGAAGTGGCCGAAGCTGCTGAGCGAGGAATGCAGATTGATGGTTCGAACACCGGAATCTTATTCGTTCAGCAATTAGGATGGGAATCTGGCAAGAATGGATGGTTAGGCAAGAAGCCGGCTAAGCTCCTCATCGGCGCAAAGCAGGCCGTCATAATCGGAAAGCTGATACAGGGTCGGATCTTGAAGCGCAAAGAACTTACACTGGTTGGTTCAGATGTTACAATCGTGATAAAAGCGGGCGATCATACCTCCCACGAAACGACGGAAAATGGGATTCAATTGTTCATAGATGATCGTACGGCTGCTGAACTAAGCACGAAGCTGGAGCCGAAGACTGGCATGGTTGAACTTGCGTCTACACAGAGCATTGTCGTTCAAATTGAGATAACAGAAATTAAGGATCAAGAAGGCAAAGTCGTCGAGGTTATTGGATAAGGCAGACACGAGAGACACGAATGGGTACGAGGAGGAGTTGTCATGAGCTGGCTAAGAGAAGAAATTGCGATGAAGTGGCGCACAGAAGGAAAGCGGTATGCCTCGGAAATTAATGAATATGTGCGCGTTGGGATGGAAAGTAACTGGGAACAGGCACAACAAGAGCCAGGGGATGATCAGCGTTCAGACATGGCCACAGACATCGTTGACATGATACGAGCTGCCAATCAAGCAGGTGATAATGAGCGATTGCGGCAGGAGATTCCGCCAGCTTCCTGGCCAATTACACCCAGTTATGAAGAGAAGCAGCAAGCAATTAAACCAATTGTCTGCCTGAACGATGGAACTGTTCTTGTGCGTACTTATGGCGGCGGCATCTATCTCATTCAACAGGATCGAATTACTGAGCTTCCTGACTTCTATCATATTGGATGCTCCGCGGACGGAAACTACTTCGCGCTTAGTAATGAACAAGGAATACGTATAATACGAGGAATCGTTACAAGCTTGGGGGAGGGCGAAGAGATTGCCGCTTGGTCATGGGAAGTTATACAGCAACGTATTAAGGCAATCTTGAATGATTGTGAATCACTTGCCGATTCAGAACATCCGGCTAGCCATATTGAGGAGGCTATCCCATTCGACAATGGCTCACGTCTTCTTCTCGTTACCGATTGCGGCATCTATTTACTTAGCAAAGATCAAGTCGAGCTGCTTCATCCTGAACTGACGGAGATGCAGCAATATGATTACGAGGATACTCACATCGATATGGTGCACGGCGCTGTGTCTCAGGATGGATGCTGGCTTGCGTACGGCAGCCAGTGCAGTGAACATCTATTGCGAGATGCAGCGAGTGGGAAGGTGTATACGTTCGAGCCGCAATCCAGTTATCCGCATTATGCGCTGTTCGCCAAGGACAGTAGCGAAGTGTGGTATAATGCATGCCATTTCTATAATGGTGCAACGATTCAAGTACCGCTTGCAGACTTGGGGCAGCTTGATGCTGGGACAGAACACGAGTGGCCGCTCATGAATGATGAGATGCGTGTATATGCCGCTGCTGCATTGACAGATGGTCATATATTAGGTGATGCCTATGGATATTTGCGCAAAATATACAGTGAAGGTAATGAGATATGGCGATATTTTGTTGGCAGCACCTTATCCGGTATTGTCGCATCTCCAGATGAATCACGATTAGCGGTAGGCACATACGGAGGAATGCTGCATCTCATTGATTTACAGAGCGGTGTCAAGAGCGAGTACAGCATCGGTACTGCGAATATCACAGAGATTGATCGCTGGATTCTATGGCGAGATGAAGAGCCGCTGCGCTGGTAGCTGAAGTAAGGTAGAAGTACGGCAGAAGTATGGCATAGAACGCTCTACTGATCGACCCTGCTAACCGGTTAAGAACATGATATCCATGTTCTGCGCTAAGAGAGTTTGTAAGTTGTCAGCACCACACCATAAAATCATGATGTAAAATCTCTTATTGAAAAAAGATTTATTGAAGAAGGATTGGTCTACAACGATGTGTAAACGATGCACTTGGGTAAAAGAAAATGAGCCTTTATATGTGGACTACCATGACAAAGAGTGGGGAGTTCCCGTATACGACGATCGAAAGTTATTTGAAATGCTGTGCTTGGAAGGAGCGCAGGCGGGGCTCAGTTGGTGGACAATCTTGCAGAAGAGAGAACATTACCGTGAAGCCTTCGATCAATTCGAGGCAGAGAAAATCGTGAAGTACACGGAAGAGAAGCTGGAATCCTTGCTCGATGATGCAGGGATCGTTCGCAACAAATTGAAAATTCACAGTGTCGTTAAAAACGCACACGCTTTTTTGCGGCTCCAGAAAGAGCACGGCTCCTTCTCCACGTACATATGGAGCTTCGTCGATAACCAACCCATTGTAAATCATTGGGCGACCATCAAGGAGGTTCCCGTTACAACCGACATCAGTGATCGAATGAGTAAGCAACTTAAGAAAGACGGGTTCTCATTCGTAGGGAGCACGATTTGTTATTCCTTCATGCAGGCGGTTGGCATGGTAAATGATCATACGCTGGAATGCCTCTGCCATCCGTCACATCAAAAAATTTGATCTTAGATCGCAAGTAACTGTCATGTGTGCAGTATGAAAAGAGGTTTCGAATTAATAAGAGATTTGAAAGGAGGTGAAAAATCGATGAGTTCCATTCACATGCTGGCCGGCATACCGGGCAGCGGGAAGAGCCATTACGCGAAGGAGTTGTGCAAGCAGCATAGGGCTGTTCATGTAGCAACCGACTCCATACGTCAGAAGCTGTTCGGAGATGAGGCGAAGCGAAAAATACGTATGTCGTATTTGATGAAGCGTTCGCTCAGATCGAGCAAGCATTGGCTTCTGGACGCAATGTAGTATTCGACGCAACCAATGTCAGCCGCGAACGAAGATTGAAGTTCTTGAAGCGGTTCAGGGATGTTCCGGTGGAATGTCATGTGTGCAGCACGCCCTATGATATCGCCATGCAGCGGGCTCAATCTAGGAAGCGTAGGATCGACGAGAGTGTAATGTCCAAGTTTGCTAAGCACTTTGAGTTTCCGGTCCTTGGTGAAGGTTTTCAACAACTTCATATCGTGCATGCTCCAGCTGATGCTATGCTTTCGCGCTCGGAGCTAGAAGAGCTGCTTGCGGATAATCCCGATCATGACGAATTGTTCAGCTATTTGTCCTGCTCTACGCATTTTCAGGTAATGGTAGGATATGATCAACAGAATCCGCATCATTCTAGAACGTTGTCCGAGCATACCTATGCGGTGCTGGATTATGTACGAGCATTTTACGAAGGGGACAATATGCTGGCAATGCAGCTCGCGGCATTGTTTCATGATGCAGGCAAGCCATTCTGCAAAGTGTGGAAGGAAAGCCGGGGATATTACTCCTATTATGGTCATGAGCATGTATCTGCGGCGATCGCCTGTCATGTCCTGAAGCAAATGGGATACGACGAGGACTTTGTCCTGCAGGTCGTCAATCTAGTTAGCTTCCATATGGAGATCCTGCATGGTGGAGACGCCGGAGCATCTCATATTTATCATTTGTTAGGTGATGAGATGTTGGCCCAATTGTATTTTTTTGCGGAAGCCGACACCTTCGCGAAATAAGGAGTTGAAACGATATGAAAATTAAATATCCGAAAACGATGCACCTTCCCTGGTCCAGAAGCTATACGAATGACGATAAAATCTTGCGGAATACAGATCATTTCATTGGCCGCGAGGTTGTTGTTACTGAAAAGATGGACGGGGAGAATACAACGATGTATAACAATGGTATCCACGCTCGTTCTCTGGACAGCAAGGATCATCCTTCTCGGCACATCGTCAAAATGCAGCATGGGGGCATCCAATACATGATCCCGGAAGGCTATCGATTATGCGGTGAAAATGTATATGCGAAGCATTCTTTATCCTATACGGACTTGCCGAGTTATTTCATACTGTTCTCGGTATGGAATGAGCAGAACATATGCCTTTCTTGGGATGATACCCTCGATTGGGCTGCTCAGCTTCAGCTTGCTGTTGTTCCGGTGCTGTACCGGGGAATATGGGATGAGGAAGCCGTCAGGAAGTGCTATACGATGCAATCCCGCTGCGGTGGGGAACAGGAGGGCTATGTTGTTCGACTCGCGTCTGCATTTCATTATGATGCATTCAAGGACAGCGCAGCTAAGTTTGTCCGCCGCAATCATGTTCAAACCGATGAACATTGGTTAAGTAAGCCGATCGAACCAAATGGTCTTGTGAGACGATAATCGAATTTTCGCTTATTTACAAAACTAGATTACAAGAAAGGAATGGGAATCATGTAATTCATAATGGAAGTACCCATCTATCAGAGGATTTATCCGACAACAAAACTAAAAAACCAGCTTCCTCCATAAGCGGCAAGCAAGCTGGTCTGCTATCGAATACCGTATTTATTTTACCCCTGCTTTTTCTTGCTCCAGGGCATAGGCCGTGCATCTTTCTACAAACTCCAATACCTCATCTGATATCGGAAATAACCCCGTCTCACTGGCAGGACGTTTTCTCACTTCCCAGAACTTCTCGCTTAACTCCTCATCACCCTCAAATGTAATCATCGACAGCTCATGCAGCTCAATTGCAATTTTGCAACCTTCATCCGATTCTGGCGGAATAGACTGTTGAATACACCATTCGATCCGCCGCAGACAGGACACATATTGTTGAGTGATTGGGTCGCTATTGCCGAGACTCGGAAGAGTCTGGCGCAAAAACTGGCTTTCTTCTTCTCCGAAGTAATCCATCCACTGCTCCGAATTCTCCGGTGCGTTATGCACAAGACTTGATACCTTCTCCCAAGAGAGATTTCCCTCTATATCAATCATATGTATGAGTGTCGCTGTATTGGAAATACTCGTCTGCAGCGATGTTAACTGCTCCTGAAGATGATTATAATGTGCAGTTAAAATGTGACGGTAAGACAACTTACCTATCAATTGCTGAATATCCTCCAGCGGGAGTGACAATGACTTCATGAGCGTGATCTTCTCAAGCGTAAATAAATCTGCTTCCGAATAATAGCGTCGACCGTTCTCTTCCTTATGACTAGGTGTAAGCAAGCCAATCTGATCATAGTAACGCAATGTTCGTACGGATACATTTCTCATCTTCGATACTTGTCCTGTTGTCCAGCGATTCATGTCAGTCCTCCTGAAAAAAGTGCTTGCAGGTTACGTAACGTCACCTAATATAGTTGGATTATAACATAGAGGATTGAGGGATGAAGAGTGAAGACAACAGAGATGTGGAAGAAAAGTGATCCTTGGACTTGGCGCCAAATGCTGGCCTTGCTGGCACTGGAATTCGTATTTGTGATTTTTGTGATAAAATATCCGCTCCAGCAATTATACGTTGATTGGTTGCAGAACACGTTATACGCGGGCACGTTGACGGGACTAACCATTGCCATAACACTAATGCTCGGCATATCTATCGTTGCTCTGCGGCCACAGAAATTGAGCTGGGCAGAAGTTGGAGTAAAGTCATTTTCGGCTAAAGATTGGTGGAGAATTATACTCTGGATACTTGCACTTATTATACTCAGCTTGGCAACCGTTTATCTTACCAGCTTTCTAGGGACTACAGTGGAGAATAGTAAAACAGAGAGCCTAAAACAGCATGTTACGTTATTTACTTTGCTGCTTGGTGTCATATCTGCAGGGATCATTTCGCCAGTATATGAAGAAATCTTCTATCGCGGCTTCATCTACCGCTGGCTGCGGACACGTGTTGGAATAGGTGGAGCTATTCTTATAAGCGCGTTGATCTTTACTGCGGCACACTACCCGACGACAAATGCGATGCCCGTTAATTTTGTTGGCGGAGTCATATTCGCATGGGCGTATGAACGTACGGGTTCCGTATGGCCTGGAATTCTTGTCCATGGCATAACGAATACGATTGGTGTTCTTTTAACGGTGGCAGGCTGATGCTGATTTATCCAATCGAATCCGTACAGGTGATTATTCTGACGAACCTCGTCCATCTTTGGGCGGGGTTTTTCTATACTTCCTGACAGTGACTACCGACTCTAAGAAGGGGGAATAGAGCTAATCGTGCTTTACCTGTAAACAGAATGATTGAGAACATGGGAGGATCTGAATTTGACATCAACTATTTTAGAGGTATATAATTCAGTAGTAAAATAATAGGTAATCTAATTATTTGATTATCTAATAGTTAGCTAACCTAATATAGAGATGAAACGTGTTCTAGAATCTATGAGGTGATGCGGAAATGTTCGATCCAGATACAACGGCGTATAAGCTCGTCCAATCGTTCATGCGATTCAACCGGGCCGAGTGGAATCAACGGATGTCAGCAGGCAAGAAGCGCAGTGAGATGATGATGCTGTTCTGCATCAAGCGCCATGCGCAAGAGGGAGAGCCGGCAATGCGGGTATCCGACATCAGCAACCATCTGCGGCTCACTTCTCCAACGGTTACTCAGACCTTGAATGTGTTGGAGAAGAAGGGACTTGTGGAGAGGTTTATGGATAAGGAAGACAGGCGCGCCGTTCGAGTACAACTGACCGAAGAGGGATTCAAGACAACAGATGAAGGTCAGAAACAATTCGAGGAACAGATTAACGGGCTGATTCAACATCTAGGTGAGGAGGATAGCCTTCATCTCGCGGATTTGCTAAAGAAAGTATACGAATACTATGACATCCGCAGCCAACAACGAGAGCAAGAAAAGACACATGATGATGGAGATGGAGTTGAGGAAGCATGATGAAGTTGTTTCGGTATTTGAAACCATACCGAGTGCCGATAGGCGTCATATTAGCGCTTGTCTTTGTACAATCGCTGTCGGAGTTGTATTTGCCGACGCTCATGTCTGATATTGTAAACTTCGGGATTTCAAAAGGAGATGTCCCGTACATTTGGAAAATTGGCGGTCTCATGCTGGCGGTAGCAATCGGAGGAACAATCTGTGCGATTGTGAGCAGTTATTTGTCAGCCAAGGTTGCAATGGGCTATGGAAAATTAATGCGCGGCAAGGTATTTAACCACGTTCAGCATTTTTCCCTGCAGGAGTTCGACAACATTGGTACCGCTTCGCTTATTACGCGTACGACCAATGACATTACACAAGTACAACAGGTACTTGTCATGATTCTTCGCATGATGATCAGCGCCCCGATGATGTGTATCGGCGGGATTATTATGGCCGTTAATAAAGATGCCAAGCTAACGTTAGTGCTAGCCGTTGTCATCCCAATCTTGGCACTTGCAATCTTTCTCGTAGCTAGTAAAGGGATTCCCCTGTTCAAAGCACAGCAGAAAAAGCTCGATAAGCTGAATCAAGTGCTACGCGAAAGTTTAATTGGTATTCGGGTAATTCGTTCCTTCAATCGTACGGAGCATGAGAAGAACCGTTTCAACGAAGCCAATACAGACCTAACGCAGACAGCGGTAAAGGTAAACCGCATTATGGCCTCGCTAATGCCAGTCATTATGCTTGCCTTTAACTTCTCGACACTTGCGATCATTTGGTTTGGAACGGATCGAATCAATGCCGGCAGCATGCAGGTCGGCGATCTGATGGCATTTATCCAATATGCGGCTCAGATTATGTTCTCTCTTGTTATGGTATCGATCATCTTCGTTATGATACCGCGCGCCTCCGCATCTGCCACACGAATTAACGAGGTTCTTGACATGGAACCAGTCATTCGTGATCAGGAACATGTGAAGAAGGCGGAAGGACTTCGCGGCTATATTGAGTTCGATCGCGTGACGTTCAGCTATCCAGGTGCAGAGAATCCGGCATTGTCCAATATTTCATTCAGCGCTCGCCCTGGCGAGACGACTGCCATTATCGGTGGTACAGGTTCCGGTAAATCTACGATGCTGAATCTCATTCCACGATTCTATGACATAGATAGTGGGCGCATCCTGATTGATGGAATAGATGCCAGAGAATTAGCCCAAGAGAGCTTGCGGGAGAAGATTGGATACGTGCCGCAGAAGGCGGTACTATTCTCAGGTACGATTGCAGATAATATTCGCTATGGCAAGCAGGATGCGAACGATGAGGAATTGCAGCATGCGGCAGTAGTTGCGCAAGCTGCTGACTTCATTACAGCTATGCCAGAAGGATACGATTCGGCTATTTCCCAAGGGGGAACGAACGTATCCGGCGGCCAGAAGCAGCGCTTGTCCATTGCGCGGGCACTTGTGCGCAAGCCTGAGATTTATCTCTTTGATGACAGCTTCTCCGCTCTAGACTTCAAAACAGATGCCAAGCTGCGGACAGCATTAAAAGGAGAGACAACTAACGCAACTGTAATTATTGTCGCACAACGTGTAAGTACGGTGAAGGACGCCGATCAGATTATTGTGCTGGAGGAAGGACGAATCGCAGATATTGGCACGCATCAAGAACTGCTGAAATCTAGTGAAGTGTATCGTGAGATTGTATCCTCGCAGCTGTCGGAGGAGGAGATCGCATGAGTGAAAAAAATAAAGCAGCGAATTCCGGCCGTAAGCACGGTGGCGGTGGACCGATGGGGCCAGGCATGATGATGCCGGGTGAGAAGGCTAAGGACTTCAAGGGGACATTGAAACGGCTGCTCGGTTATTTGAAGCCAAGCCGCACGAAGCTGTTTATTATTTTCTTGATGGCTATATTCAGTACTGTATTCTCCATTGTCAGCCCTAAAATTATGGGTAATGCAACAACCAAGCTGTTTGAATTTACAATGGCGAAATTCAACGGACTTCCAGCTGTCATGGACTTTGACTTTATTAATAATATCCTACTACTGCTTGTTGGCTTGTACCTGTTCAGTGCGTTTTTCAGTTATATACAGCAATATTTGATGGCAGGTGTAGCGCAGAAAATTGTGTATGACATGCGCCAGCAGGTCAATGATAAGCTGAATCGTCTGCCGCTCAAGTACTTTGACGGACGCACGCATGGCGAGATTCTAAGCAGAGTTACGAACGACGTAGATAACATAAGTACAACGTTACAACAAAGCTTAACGCAGTTAATTACATCGATCATTACGATTATTGGCGTCATCGTGATGATGCTGACCATCAGCCCGCTGTTAACCCTCATCTGTATGCTGACATTGCCGCTTAGTGCGATCGTCATTAAGATGGTGGCGTCTCGGTCACAGAAACACTTTATGGGACAGCAAAAGTCACTTGGTGAGCTAAACGGTCATGTAGAAGAAATGTACACGGGGCATAATATTGTCAAAGCGTTCGGTCATGAGGAAAAATCACTCGAAGAATTTAATGAAGTTAATGAACGCTTGTACGAATCGGGTTGGAAGGCACAATTTATTTCCGGCATGATTATGCCGCTAATGAACTTCATCGGCAATATCGGGTATGTTCTTATCTGCGTGGTAGGTGGATTGCTCGTAACGAAGAAATCGATAGAGATCGGTGATATTCAAGCATTCATTCAATACGCTCGACAATTCACGCAGCCAATTGCTCAGACAGCCAACATCGCGAACGTCATTCAATCGACGATTGCATCGGCAGAGCGGGTGTTCGAGGTGCTTGATGAGGTAGAAGAGGTTCCAGAAGCAGCGCAGCCAATTGAAATTGCACATCCAGTCGGTCAAGTGGAATTCGAGCATGTACAATTCGGGTATACAGAAGATGAGTTGCTCATTACAGATATGAACATCCACGTAAAACCAGGACAAATGATTGCGATTGTAGGCCCTACTGGAGCAGGGAAGACGACGCTTATTAACCTGCTGATGCGTTTCTATGAAATTAATGGCGGCGCCATCAAGATCGATGGCGTGGATATAACCGACATGGAACGCAGCAGTCTGCGGTCGATGTTCGGTATGGTGCTTCAGGATACATGGCTCTTCAATGGTACCATTCGTGAGAATATCGCGTATGGTCGGGAAGGAGCTTCGGAAGCGGAGATTGTACGCGCAGCGAAGGCAGCGCATGCCGATCATTTTATCCGTACACTGCCGAAGGGTTATGATACAGTTCTGAATGAAGAAGCCTCTAACATTTCACAAGGTCAGAAGCAGCTCTTAACGATAGCACGTGCGATACTTGCGAATCCATCCATCCTCATTCTGGACGAAGCGACCAGCAGTGTCGATACACGTACCGAGGTTCATATTCAGAGAGCCATGAATGAATTGATGAAGGGTAGAACGAGCTTCGTCATTGCTCACCGACTATCGACAATACGCAATGCGGATCTGATCCTCGTCATGAACAAAGGTACAGTGATTGAGCAAGGATCACATGATCAACTGATCGAACAAAAAGGCTTCTACGCAGATCTGTACAATAGTCAATTCGAAGAATCAACACCAGAAGCAATTTAAAATCTATAGCCTAAGTATGTCGTTCCATGATGGATCAGCATACTCGGGCTTTTTTTTGCAAATGAAACCAATATAAATAGGTTACATAATAATTATTACGTAATCCATATATTTAATCACAAGATCTCTATTACAGAGTAAATACGCGGTACAGTTACAAATAAAATTTGACAAATATCGATTACGATTGTAATCTATGACTCAGGATGTTAATTACATATGTAATCAATAGAAAGAAGGTTGAAGATATGTCAGATATTCCACGAATCTCGGATGCTGAATGGGAAGTCATGAAGGTATTCTGGGGGACAAACCATAAGCTAACGGCGAACGAAGTAATCGAGAAGCTAAGCGAGAATACGGACTGGAAGCCAGCTACAATTAAATCGTTAATTAATCGATTGCTCAACAAAAATGCGCTCGGCTATGAACAGGAAGGGAAAACCTATCTATATTATCCCGTAATCAGTGAAGAGGAGTGCGTCAGGGCAGAGAGCAATTCCTTCTTGCAGCGTCTATATGGAGGCGCCTTGAAGCCGATGTTCGTTAATTTCCTAAAGCAAGAGAAGCTATCCACAAAAGAAGTAGAGGAGCTGAAGAAAATACTGGACGAGGGGCAGCGTAGAGATGAATAGCATATTAACATGGTTAACCACAATCTTCGATTGGGTTGCAAAGACATCCTTAATGGCATCAATCATTGTTGTCCTTATCTTGCTTGTGAGGACAGCATTGAAAGATCGTCTGCCGATTAAGTGGCAGTACATGCTCTGGTTCGTACTGCTTGCCAGAATGCTGCTGCCTTGGGTACCTGAAAGCTCGATCAGCTTATATAATCTATTTTCATTTGCAGATAAACCAATTGCACTTCCTTTCTCGGCAATGGATGATGAAAGGGGCAGATTATCGGCCGAACGTGCTGCAGGAATAAACGAATCCAGCCAGATTCTGGACAAGAGCATGTCTGGCGCTGACCGGTCTGATGTCACGAATAACGATAGTCCTAGGTTCATTCATTCTGCATTATCACTTAGCTGGTTACTCGGTGTATTGGCAATCACAGCCTATGTGTTTTTATCGAATCGCAAATTTTCGCGCAGAATGATGAATGAATCCTATGTCGTATTCGATGAAGTCAGCTTGCGCGTACTTCAGCAATGTCGTGAGGATTTGAAGATAAAAAGAACACTGCCGCTGCTGATATCGAATGGAGTGAGCAGTCCCACACTGTATGGGGTATTACGACCAAAGATAGTGCTGCCCAGTAAGTATTTTGCGCAGTTTCGCAGTGAAGAACTAAGACATATTCTGCTTCATGAATTTGTTCATTACATACGAAAGGATATTGTGACAAACTGGTTATTCACCATCCTGCTTATCCTGAACTGGTTCAATCCGATTCTATGGTACGCATCTAGGAAAATGAGGGAAGACCAGGAGCTGTCTTGTGACGATCGTGTCATTTCTTGTTTGGAAGAAGATGAGGTCAAGCAATATGGATACACCATTGTCAAGCTGGTGGAGGCGAATATGACAAGCGGCTTTCGTCCTGTCAGTGCGACCAGCTTCTCAACCGACAAATCCCTCATTAAAAAGAGAATCAACATGATTGCTTTGTTCAAACGAGGTTCGTATAAATGGACCATTCACGGGATCGCGATCATTGCCATTTTTGCCTGCATTGCTCTAACGAACGCGGCAGCGGATAAACCGGAGCAGAAGAAATCCGAAATCCTTGAGCTGTATGCAAATGAACCATTATTTAATCAGGTTAATGAAAAAATCCGCACTACGGTTAAGCAAACGGTCAGTGATGTCATGCAGCAGTTGGGCAAGCCGCTTGCGCTCCAAGAGATCATGCCCACAGAAGACACGAAGGAATTGTTCCTTGCATTCAAAAGCTCTCCAAGTGACGGCCCCGGTCAGCGTTACATATGGGTAAACGCTGACACAGGCAAGCTATCGAGAGTTCAACTAGGGTTGCCAGAAGCAGCCGGCTCTGAATTGTTGAAGAAGGCTGCACAAGCGCTGCAAGAGAGCGGATATAAAGGGAATCCATATTTTAAAATCAGTCGTACCATTTTCAATGATCCAAACACGAATGAATATACGGTTCAAACGAAATTGATCGATAATCAGAACGATCATCAAGTTGAAGTACTCTTTTCGAATGACAGAATCACTACTTCTTATGATGTAGGTCCTGACCAAATTTCGGAAGATGAAAATAAAAAAGGTCAATACATGCTTGCTGTACTGCGCGGAAAAAAAAGCTGATCAGCTCACCGCTGCATCCAAACTTTTCTCTGACAGCTACAATACCGTGTATTTGTCTTATGGTTCTGACGGCGGTGTCAGCTTCGATCCGAAAACCTATAAGATTCGCCAAATTTATGATTCTTCGTTATCTACATATTCGAGCAATCCTAAAACAAGCATGGGCCAAAAACAGAAAAAGCTTGAAATCACGGATGAGCAATTACAAACAGCTGCTTTCCCTCTTGTTGCTGAATTGCTCGGATATAATCTACATGAATATGAAATGCAGATAAATCCAAAGGCTCCCGGCAGTGCTCAATTTGTCAAAGATGGAGAGCGTATATTTGCGATAGAGTTTAACGAGAACGGTGATATATGGATGATCAACGACTACACGAATTGAAGCAGACATTCATAACCAAATGACGATAGCTTTAGACAGAAGTGCATAGCAAGTATTATATAAATTCGTGACAGGAGTCCTGAATCATCAAGATTCAGGACTCCTGTATTTTGGTCAATGGTTTGGCTGCCGGGCCCTCTAATACATCGCCTTCATAGGAGAACCTTGACCCATGGCAAGGACAATCCCAGCTTCGTTCGCCGTGATTCCATTCCAGCTCACAACCCATGTGTGTACAAGTGGTATCAACGATATGAAGCATGCCATGTTCATCTCGATATGCTCCAGCTCTTCTACCGTCAATCGATACAACGACGCCTTCATCATTCGATAGATTCTCAGGTTTATTGTTAACACGAACCAATTTTCCGCTAATGAGATGCTTGGCTACATCCGCGTTCTGAGCAAAAAATGTTTTCACATCAGGATCGACATGAAAGCGAGACGGTGTATATAGTTCCTGATAGGCATTCTCTCTGCCCATAATCATATCCCTCAACAGGAGCGCAGCAGCCGTGCCATTGGTCATGCCCCATTTCCGGTTTCCGGTTGCAACGTAAACATTCGGTACAGAAGAAGATATTTGTCCGATATACGGCATTTTATCCAAAGTAACTAAATCCTGAGCCGACCACCGATACGATATTTCTGCTGCTCCAAATACATCATTCGCGTATGCTTGCAGTGCTTCATAGTGCTTAATGGTGCAAATGCCCTGTCCGGTCTTATGACCTTCGCCGCCAATGAGTATCAAGCTTTCACCGGAATCCAATGCCGCTGTACGGAACGAGCGTTTTGGGTTCTCTGCGCTAATATACATGCCCGACAATTGAACATTCTTATTGGGGATGCCCACAACATAGGAACGTTCAGCATGCATTCTTGCAAAATAAAATCCCATCCCGTCATAACAAGGAAAGTGGGAGCATGAAACGGCATGCTTGCAGGTCAACTTGAAGCCATCTTGCGTAATTACGGTCGGCAGCGTACCCTTATCGATGGTTTCTACAGTGGTATGTTCATAGATCTGCCCGCCTAATTCCACAAACAGCTGAACTAACTTGTCCAAATACTTAACCGGGTGAAATTGGGCTTGATTCCGCATGACGAGGGCCGCCTTGATCGGAACAGGCAGATCGATTTGAGTGACCAATTCACCGTCAATCCCCAGCTTCTCATAGGCAGCGAGTTCCGTTTGAAGCTTCGGCAGGTACTCATCCGAATTTGTATAAATATAAGCGTCCCGTTCCTCATAATCGCATGGAATCTTATGCTCCTGAACCATATGCTTAATAAATTGTTTTGCCTCGATATTCGCTTGATAGTACAGCTTTGCCTGTTCTTGCCCGAAATGCTGAATGAACTCGTCGTAAATAAGGTCATGCTGGGCTGTTATTTTGGCCGTCGTATGACCAGTCGTGCCATTCAGCAGCTGACCTGCTTCAACAAGCACGACGCGGAGTCCTTCCCGTGCCAAGAGGTAGGCCGTTGTTATGCCGGAAATTCCGCCTCCAACTACTACAACATCTGCTTCCGTATGTTTAGCAAGTTTTGGGAAGGAGAGAATCGTTACGGAGTCCCGCCAATAGGATTCAGGAAATTGGGGGAGATTTTGAATGGACGAGGAATCATTGTGCATAGTATCGAACCTCCTATATAGATTGTCTTTGTCTATTCATTTCCTTGGGAATCCGTGTTTAATCAGTTTCTGATTGAAATCATATATACAGAGTAGGGAATACGGACATCGATCGTTACATGCCGGAAAATGAAATAGCAGTGCTTCTGGGGTAAATTCGAATCGTTCGATGCCTTGCAGCCTAATTGACATGCTCGCCATTCACGGATATTATCGATATCATAAATCTATGATTAAGAAGGGTTGTCCATGAAATTTACAAAAGCAACGAATTATGCGCTCCATACTATGCTCATGCTGATTGAGGCATCTACCGTTAAGCCAGTTGGTGTACAGCAGTTGGCAGAATCCCAGGGCGTGTCTCCAACGTACTTGTCCAAAATATTAACGAGACTTGTGAAGGCCGGCATGATTGAATCGATCTCGGGAGCCAATGGGGGGTATCGCCTGACTCGTCATCGAGACGATATTACATTTCTGGATATTATCCATGCTATCGAAGGCTCAACCTCGTTATTCGAATGTAACTTCGTCCACGGCGAAGAATGTCTGATTCAAGCCGTGATGAAGGAAGCAGAGGAGAAGATGGAGAATCATCTGAAGAATAAGAAATTAGTCGATATCGCTCAACAACTCCATAAGAAATCGCATTCGTAATCTACTGAAGATGGAGTTGCATGAGTGAAAGAGCCATGTATCTTCGTTATCATCCGTGATTTTTTCCACTCCATCATTTCGTCGGGTACCTAATATTGCTTCTTATATGTGTATCTCGAAATGTCGAATATTCCAAACTACAAATAGTTTATGCAGGGGGACAGAAGAAAATCTCAAGGGATTTGAACTGTCCGCTGAACGAAAAGTGAAGAGGGGAATACCTTGATGTCAAATCGTCAATTGAATCCGAAGGTCGATGAATTTTTACGGAAAGCGAAAACGTGGAAAGAAGAATATGAGAAGCTGAGACATATCGTTCTTGACTGTGAGCTGACCGAAGATTATAAGTGGATGCACCCATGCTACACCTATGAGAACAAAAACATTGTTTTAATTCATGGGTTTAAAGAGTACTGTGCACTTCTGTTTCATAAAGGGGCCCTGTTAAAAGATCCAAACGGAATTCTCATCCAACAGACGGAGAATGTACAAGCAGCCCGTCAGATTCGGTTCACCAATGTTCAAGAAATCGTTGAGATGGAAGACATCTTGAAGGCCTATATCAAGGAGGCCATTGAAGTTGAAAAAGCGGGGTTGGAAGTGAACTTTAAGCAAACGGCAGAGTACACAGTTCCTGAAGAATTTCAATTCAAACTCGATGAAAACTCTGCCTTGAAAGAAGCATTTGAAGCATTAACGCCAGGACGTCAACGACAATACCTGTATTATTTCTCAGAACCCAAACAATCCAAGACGCGAACATCAAGGGTTGAGAAATATACACAGCAAATTCTTGATGGAAAAGGATTAAAAGATTAGATTATTCGACGATATCCGTAGGTGGACAAGAACATACCTTCATGTAGATCCGCGCATTGCGCGGGTTTTTTTATTTATATGCATGGCAATACAAACAATAGAGGTTGGATCGGACGCATGAAAATCAATCGTTTACAGGACACCAAATGGTGTCTTATAATAAAACCGACACTAAATGGTGTCCATTTCAAATTCAGTCATACGAAATTTTCGAACCTGATTATGTTTCACCTGGAATGTTCTTTGTTATGACTGCTGCATCTTTCTTTCATGCGTTTGCTAACGATTATAGTGATTAGGGTTTTTATGTGATCCTCCCGCTTTCCTATGCAGCACTGAACATCGCCTCATGGACACTTCGTCCAAATAGCCGTAAACTCTAAAGAGGTGATAGAAGTAGTCATAGCTGGCCCTTCATATCACCAACAGATTTCTACTACAGAAAGCAAGATAATGGAGAGGTTGTTGTGGGTGAGAATAATCAGTTGCGGGATGTGTTTGACGCGATTGCAGATCCAACTAGGCGGAGACTCATTCGTTTGTTAGCTGAGAAAGAGGAGATACCGCTTCATGAATTAACGGCACAATTTCAAATGGGGCGTACAGCGGTATCCAAGCATTTGACAATTCTTAAAGAGGCCGGACTGGTATATGACCGCAAAGTTGGCCGAGAGACACGATTTAGGCTGAATGCCGCACCACTCAGAGAAGTCCAAGACTGGGTGGCTTTCTACAGCAAGTTCTGGGGTTTGAATATGTTGCGCTTGCAACATTTATTAGAGGAGGAAGAAGAATGAGTGTAACATTATCCTTGGATTTTCAATACAAGACTACAATTGAGAAGTTGTGGTCCGCATTAACCGATTCCAGCAAGCTTGCCAAGTGGGTGCACAATATCCACACTGGTGAGGCAATGGAAAATAATTTTAAGGCCGTGGTTGGACACCGTTTTCAGTTCCGCACGCAGCCGAACGAATGGTGGAATGGAATTATTGATGGCGAAGTACTGATTGTAGACGAACCAAACAAGCTGTCCTATACATGGGAAAGCGGAGAGAAACACACGATCACTTGGACACTGCAAGACTTAGGGAACGGAAGCGTTAACCTTCATCTCGAACAAACAGGAATCTCCAATGAACAGGCACTCGCAGGCGCTAAGTATGGCTGGACGAAATGGTGCGGCGAGCTTGAGAAAGTGTTCGCTTAAGTTTAAAAAATGGTACGTTCATGCAGCAATCAAGGGATAATGGGCATAGATACTTATGTGAAGAGCTCTCCAAGTCAGGAGAGTTCTTTCTATATATTTATAACGATACCAATCCCACTGTGAAGAAATCCCCCTACAAAAAATGAAGTAACTTCACAAGCTAATTAGGCAGCATAGATTAACCTCACCGCCATAACGCGAGTAATAACTGCTTCAAAAATAGGAGAAGAATGTGTTATCATAGATATTATCAGTCTTCAATATCTTATTTAATAAGGAGATGAGTATCATGATTTACGATTGCGCCATCATTGGGGGAGGACCTGCAGGATTGAACGCTGCTCTCGTCCTCGGAAGAGCAAGAAGAAGCATCGTATTGTTCGACCACAATCGCCCTAGAAATGCGGTGACACATGCATCCCACGGTTTTATTACGAGGGACGGGGTAACGATTCCAGAATTCCGGCGCATCGCGCACGAAGAACTAGGCCGCTATCCATCCATCCGTCTGATGCATGTTGAAGTTAAGACAGTTGTTAACGTGGATGGTGTCTTTATCGTACACGACACAATGGGTCAGCGCATGCAAGCGAAGAAATTGATACTTGCGACAGGGGGCAAGGAGATATTCCCGGAAATTGAAGGATTCACTCCGCTATACGGAAAAAGCTTGTTCAACTGCGTATACTGCGATGGCTGGGAATTGCGCGATCAACCACTTGTAGTGGTGTCTGAGCATGCCGCTGGATTTCACACCGCCAAAATGCTCTATCAATGGAGCAAGGATTTGGTCGTATGCACGAACGGATACTCAACCCTGACACACGAGCAGAAGATGCAGCTGCATTCCAAAGGGGTGAAGGTCATGGAACAACCGATAGCTTCTTTTATCGGACATAATGGCATGCTTCAACAAGTCCGATTCACAGATGGAACAGAACTTGCAAGATCAGGCGGCTTCGTCACTCCCAAGTTTGAACAAAGTGCACCATTTGCTAAACAGTTGGGCTGTGAATTGACCGCTGCTGGCGGGATTAAGACAGAAGAATCAGGACGAACTACGATAAAGGGTGTCTACGCAGCAGGGGATGCGTCTTCCTTTTCTCCTTCTCAAGTTGTATTCGCAGCGGCAGACGGCAGTCGAATCGCGATGCATATCAATCGAGAATTGACCGAGGAGGAGTTCGAACAAGGGAAGCACTAGATGGGACGAAATCACTTTGGTAATCATTCAAACTTTTATTGGAGGGGTAAACATGAACAATCCATGGAATGAGCGATATGACTCAACAGAATATTATTATGGGGAAGAGCCAAATGCATTTATTCGGGAGCAGGCGTACCGATTAGACAGCAACCAACGTATCATTGCTTTTGCGGAGGGTGAGGGCAGAAATGCAGTCTATTTAGCGCGAGCAGGACACGATGTGACGGCCGTTGACTACTCAGAGAACGGTCTGGCTAAAACGAAAAACTGGCTCAAAAGCACAATGTCCTTGTGCATACGAAGCAGATGAACCTACTTGCAGATCATGTCCCTCAAAAAGAATATGATGCTGCGATCATGGTATTTGGTCATTTTCATCATAGTGATCAGTTTGTAGTTCTGAATAAACTTAAGCAGGCTGTAAAGCCTGGCGGTATGATCATGCTTGAGGTCTACTCGAAGGAGCAGATCCATTATCGAACAGGCGGACCTTCCGATATTGAATTGCTTTACGAGCCCACGGACATCCTCGCTTGGTCTAGGGGATTAAAGGTGTTGCATTTCTTTTACGGAGAGCAGGAACGGGTAGAAGGGAAAGGACACACTGGATTAGCCCATGTTGTTCAACTCGTGCTGAGGCTATGACCTATTAGCCCTTTAGAGAGTAGTATTACTTTTTACTCTACATTTAAAAAAAATCAATTGTGTTAAATTTCTAAGCATTATATTGTAAACAAAGTCTGTGGGTGCTACTATTTTACAAAGTAGGGCAATTATAGTACCTCTGCATATTAGCCAAGATAAACTCCAGATTCGCTTAGCCTACTATTACTTATGATAGGAAAACGAAACAATTAGGAGGACTGAAGGCACCCCAATGGATAAAAAACTATTTCCTTTAACCCAGGCGCAACGAAGGATATGGTACACGGAGCTTTTATTTCCGGATACAACATTGAGCATGATGGCCGGAACGATGGTAATGAGGGGATCTATTGATGCATCTCTTCTCATACAGGCTGTTCAAAAGCTCGTCAAAGATCACGATGCATTTCGGATTCGCATAACTGAACAGCACAATCAACCCGTGCAATGGTTTGAAGATGAGTCCAATATTCATCCCGCAATCGATTATTTGGAAATGCCGAGCCGCGCGGAAGCCGAGAAATGGATGCAACATTTCTGCAGCTCCCCGATCAACATGTTCGAAATCAACAAGTATAAGATTGCCATCATGAAAATCAATGATGAAGAGTATTGGTTTAACTTGAAAATCAACCATATCATTGCGGACGGCGTGTCCATGTATCAAGCATGCAAGTACATCATGAATAATTATATGGCATTAAAAAGTGGAGTAAATCCGCTCCCTGTTCCAAAAGGCACATATATGGAGTACATACATGCCGACCACGATTATATGAAGTCGGAACGTTATCAAAAAGATAAATCTTACTGGATGAAAAAGTTCGAAACATTGCCGGAAGTCACTGGAGTGAAACACAATTCCCCTGATAAACCACTAACAGACGCGAAAAGAATCAGCATTTCCCTCAACGATGAACAATACCGTCGATTACGAGCATTTAGCGAAGCAAGCAATATTAGTGTCTTTGTTTTTTTTCTAACCGCCATGTATCTGCTGCTATACAAACATACGGGAAATGTCGATGTTCCCGTCGGTACCGTGTTTGCCAACCGCACAAGCAGGAACGAGAAAGAAGCTATAGGAATCGTTTGTAAGCACGGTTGCCACCCGATTGTCGCTTGACCCCGATCAAACACTGGAGTCCTTGCTCCATCTGTTTTCAAAGAGCAGCAAGCCTATTTCCGTCATCAAAAATACCCATACAACCACCTTGTTCAAGATTTGCGGGATCGGGATGCGAAAAGAGATATGGAAGACCTGTTTCGCGTATCCTTGAACTACTCGCCAATTAAGTGGACACAGTATGGCGATATCACTGTTCAGCTGAACGCTAGATTTTGCGGCCATGAGACGAATGACTTTTTTGTACATATCGATGATTTCTTAGATTTGCAACAGATGAGCCTGCATGCAGACTATCGGATTGAATTATTTAAAGAACATGAAATTAAGAGAATTATGGAGCAGTTGCTTATCATTGCAGATCAGATGCTTATAAACCCCCAACAGACTGTGCGCGAGTTGTGGATAGTCGGGGAAAGGGAGCTAAGCAGATTGTTGACGGAGTTTAATCCTCATTTGCTGCCGCATTGCCCGGAGCGCTTCTTGCATCAAACTTTTGAAGAGCAAGCCAAGCAGAAGCCCGACCATGAGGCCATCATCTGCATAGACAAAAGGCTTACATACAAGGAGTTGAACCAGAAGGGAAATCAGTTGGCAAGAACACTGCAAGCCCACGGTATAGGCAGAGAATCGATTGTCGGAATATTGGCCGATCGTTCCGTCGATATACTCATTGGCGTTTTGGCGGTATGGAAAGCGGGAGGAGCGTACGTTCCGATCGATGCCGATTATCCTGAAGAACGCATTCAATTCATGCTTGGTGATAGCGGAGCGAAATTATTGCTGACGCAATCGCATTTCCTGCAGCGTTCTCCAGCCCTTGTGGAAATGTCGTCCCTGCCAACCGTACTCTGTATGGATGATGAAACGATTTATGAGGGGGACAATGCGAACTTGCCTAATATGAACGAGCCTTCTGATCTGGCTTACGTGATTTACACGTCAGGCACGACCGGACGCCCGAAAGGCGTCATGATCGAGCATTCGGCCCTTTCGAATACGGCCGAGGCCTATCGACGAGAATACGGTCTTGAGCAATTCCCTGTAAAGCTCCTGCAGCTTGCGAGCTTCTCTTTTGACGTGTTCGTCGGAGATATAGCAAGAACACTTTATAATGGCGGGACGATGATCATTTGCCCGGCAGAAGACCGAGTCGATCCGTCTCGCCTACACGGCTGGATTCAGAAATTTGAAATTACGATATTCGAATCGACGCCCGCGCTCATTGTCCCGTTCATGAATTACGCATACGAGCACGATTTGAATATGAGCTCGATGCGCCTGTTGATCGTCAGCTCCGATAGCTGCAGTGTTAATGACTATCGGACATTGCAGGAGCGCTACGGCTCCCAGTTCCGGATTATTAACAGCTATGGGGTGACGGAGGCAGCTATCGATTCAAGTTACTATGACGAGCCGCTGCATCTGCTGCCAAAGACGGGAAGCGTACCGATCGGCAAAGCTTGGATGAATGCGCGATTCTATATTGTAGATCAGCAGCTTAATCCCGTTCCGATTGGAATGCCGGGTGAACTGTGCATCGGCGGCCCGGGAGTAGCCAGAGGATATTTGAACCTCCCGGATGCTAGTGATGAGAAATTCGTACCAAGTCCGTTCGTTCCCGGTGAACGACTGTATCGCACGGGCGATCTAGCGAAGTGGATGATTGACGGCAATGTTGATCTCATTGGACGCATCGATTTTCAAGTTAAAATACGTGGCTTCCGCATCGAACTCGGAGAGATCGAGGCAGCTATGCTTGCATTTCCGGGAGTTCGGCAAGCAGTCGTAATCGACCGGTTGGACAGTAGCGGAGAAAACTATCTCATTGCTTATGTAGCTGCCGATTCATTGGATATGAATGAACTTCGGTGTTTCATAAAGAAAACATTGCCGATCTATATGATTCCTGCGCGTTTCATGCGTCTTGACCGTCTGCCTTTGACATTCAACGGCAAAATAAATCGAAATGCCCTTCCGATGCCGAAAGCTGTCGCGCCTGTCGAAGAGGATTACGAAGTGGCGGATACTCCATTGGAAATCGGACTTGCAAACCTATGGAAAGAAGTGTTGGGAGTTGAACAGATCGGCGTAAAGCAGAATTTCTTTGATATTGGGGGACATTCTTTGCGCGCAACAATGCTGATCAGCAAGATTAATAAAGAATTGCAGGTCAATCTCCCGCTGCGTGACGTGTTCCGGTTCCCTACAATTAAAGCGTTGGCACAGGCGATAAGTGAATTGGAGCAGCGGACGCACAAGCCTATTCCCGTAACGGAAAAAAGAGAATATTACGCGATTTCATCTGCCCAGAAAAGGCTTTATACCCTTCATCAACTTGAGGGAGCAGATCAAAGCTACAACATGTCCGGCAGGATGTTGATTTTGGGATCATTCTGTCGAAAGCAATTTGAGAAGGCGTTTCGAGATCTGATTGCACGACATGAAACGCTGCGAACCGGATTCGAGATAGTTGATGGCGAACCAGTGCAGTGCGTGCATGATGAGATCCACTTCGAGATCAAATATATGCAAGCTAGGGAGGAAGAAGCGGCGGAAATTGAAAATGCCTTTGTCCGGGCGTTTGAATTAAGTAAACCTCCGCTAATGCGAGTAGGCTTGGTTGAATTGAAGAACGATCGGCATCTGTTTCTTTTCGATATGCACCACATTATTTCCGATGGCGTCTCGACCTCGATTCTGATCGATGAGTTTTCCCGCTTGTACGGCGGAGAAGAACTGAGGCCTTTACGCATTCAGTTCAAGGACTACACAGCATGGCAAATGTCCGAAGCACAGCAGGAAGATGCGAGACTTCAGGAGGCATACTGGTTAAACGTGTTGGATAGACAATTGCCAGTATTGGAAATGCCGACTGACTATGTAAGACCCGCTGTACGAAGTTTCGAGGGAGATACGCATCAATTCTATTTGGATGCTGAAACGAGCAGGGCACTCATGCGATTGTCATCCGAAACCGGAACGACGCTGTTCATGATATTGTTCGCTGTCTATGTGATCATGCTTCATAAATATACGAAGCAAGAAGACATTGTGGTCGGTACCCCGATTGCCGGCAGGACGCACGAAGATTTACAACCGCTCATCGGAATGTTTGTCAATACACTTGCCATTCACAGTCATCCGAGCGGGGACAAAATATTCCTAGCTTACTTGGACGAAATAAAGGAAACGACATTGGGAGCCTTGGAAAATCAAAGCTATCCTTTTGCGGAACTCGTAGAAAAGGTTCTTGTGTCGCCGGATCAGAGCCGTAATCCAATATTCGACACAATGTTCGTATTGCAAAACACGGAAGAAGCAGAAATGAATATTCTTGGGTTGCGCATGAAGCCGCAGCCAAGTTTGCGACCGGTGTCAAAATTCGACTTGACCTTCCAGGCTGCGGAGGAAGAAGGTCGGCTTGCGTGCAGCATTGAATATGCGACAGCTTTATACAAGCATGAGACCGTGAAGCGCATGGCAGGACACTACAAGCAGCTTGTCAGCCAGGTAATCAGTAATCCGAAGGCAGATTTGGCCTCGCTACAGATGATAACTCCCGAAGAATCTACGTTAATTTTGAGCAACTTCAATGGTGCAGTGATGGAATACGCCAGGGAGAGGACGATTCATCAGCTGTTCGAGGAACAAGCAGAACGAACACCGAATTCTGTGGCAGTCGAATTCGAAGGCATGCGGCTCACCTACCGGGAACTGAACGAAAAAGCCAATAGCCTGGCGCGAACGCTGCAATCGGCTGGTGTCGTGCCGGATGTACGAGTAGGGATCATGGTCGAACGCTCGATCGAAATGATTGTAAGCATCCTGGCCATTCTGAAGGCAGGAGGCGCTTACCTCCCGGTCGATCCGGATTACCCGCAGGAGCGAGTTCACTTCATGCTGGAGGATTCGGGAGCTCAAATCATAGTGGGACATCGCCGATTGCTTGATTCAATCCAGGGTCAGTGCAAAATCGTGGCGTTGGACGATCCGCATGTATATAGCAAAGACATGACGAATTTAGAACCGGTTTCCGCTCCATGTCATTTGGCATATGTGATCTATACGTCAGGAACGACGGGAAAACCGAAAGGCACTTTAACAACCAATCGCAATGTTATTCATTTCGTGCACGCATCAAAATCTATCGAAATTACCGAAGAGGATCGTATATTGCAGCTTTCCAGCTTTTCATTTGACGGATCGATATTCGATATTTTCGGAACGTTATTGAACGGAGCCAGATTGATTCTTATCCCGCAAGAGACGGTATTGAATGTCGAAAAACTTGCAGAAGTGATTGAGCGCCAGCAGATCACGAAAATGCTAATTACAACTGCGCTATTTCATCTTCTGGTCGACACAAATCTGGAATGCCTGCGCCGAGTGAAATCCATCCTAGTCGGCGGCGAGCGCGCTTCTGTCAGTCATGTACGAAAAGCGCTGAACCGTCTCGGTCCCGGAATTATTAAAAATATATACGGTCCGACGGAAGCTACCGTATTTGCAACGTACCATGATATCCATGAAGTGGATGACAATGCTCTAAGCGTTCCAATCGGAAAACCGATCAGCAATACGTCCATTTATATCGTCAATGAGCGCAACGAATTACAGCCAATCGGCATGACGGGGGAAATATGTATTGCCGGAGACGGTGTAGCACGTGGTTACTTGAATCGTCCTGACTTAACGAACGAAAAGTTCGTGGATCATCCATTTTCGAACGGATATCGGATGTATCGAACAGGGGATCTGGGAAAATGGCTGCCTGACGGGACGATAGAGTATATCGGACGAATGGACGACCAGGTCAAAATTCGTGGCTTCCGCATCGAACTAGCAGAAGTTGAAGCTCAGTTATTAACAATCGAGTCGGTAAGAGAGGCGCTGGTCATTGCACAATCCGATAAAAGCGGTACGCAACAGCTTTGCGCCTATGTAGTGGCGGACAGGGAATTAACGGGTAAAGAGCTGAGAAGCGCATTGTCGGATAAGCTGCCGGCATACATGATTCCGTCTTATTTCTCGCAGGTTGCGAAAATGCCGCTGACGGCAAACGGAAAGGTAGACCGGAGAGCACTGGCTGATTTGGCAGTAAGCTTGCGGTATGGCGAGGAACATGTAGCGCCGCGGACTGAAACGGAAATACAGCTTGCGCGTATCTGGCGAGATGTGCTCAGGTTGCCTGTCAATAGCATCGGCGTAAAGGATAACTTTTTCGAAATTGGAGGCCATTCCCTGCGGGCAAGTACCTTAGTTAGCAAATTGCACAAAGAGATGCGCGTCCAACTGCCGCTGCGAGACGTGTTTCAGTACCCGACAATCGAACAAATGGCAGAAACGATCAAGCATCGGAAGCATGCCGATTACGATACGATCCCGAAGATCGGGAAGAGAAATTATTATTCTGTTTCTTCAGCACAGAAGCGTTTGTACGTTCTCCAGCAGTTGGAGGGCGGAGAGTTGAATTATAATATGCCGACCGCATTGGAGGTTATTGGGTTTATTGACGGAGAGCGTCTGGAAGCAGCGTTGCAGGCCCTCATCACGAGACATGAGCCGCTTCGCACCTCTTTCCATATCGTGGATGGCAAGCCCGTTCAACGAATTCATGCGAACACAGAGTTTGAGCTTGATTGTAAGGAACTGTTTGGAGAAAGCACAGAGGGAATCATCCGTTCCTTTATCCGCCCATTTGATTTAGGACAGGCTCCACTGCTGCGCGCAGCTCTTGTAAAGCTTGAGCCAGAACGTCATCTCCTTCTACTGGACATGCATCATATCATATCCGACGGCACTTCTGTCGGAGTGATAACCGAAGAACTAACCCAATTGTACGCGGGCAACACGCTGATGCCGCTGCAGTTGCAATATAAAGAATTTGCGGCATGGCAGCAGTCTAGTTTGCGCACAGAGACCCTTAAGCAGCTGGAACAATTTTGGATGCAGCAGTTCAGCGAGGAAATACCGATGTTGAACTTGCCGACTGATTTCCCTCGCCCGGCATTACGCAGCTATTCGGGAGGATGCGTAAACTTTTCGCTGGATGAAGAAATGACAAGGAATGTGAAGCGGCTGGCAAGACAAACAAATACGACAATCTATATGGTATTAGTGTCGGTGTATGGATTACTGTTGTCAAAATTGAGCAATCAGGAAGAAGTTATCGTCGGAACGCCAGTAGCGGGTCGAAGCCAAGCAGATACGGCAAGGATGGTAGGCATGTTCGTGAATACGGTGGCGCTGCGCATGTCTCCAAGCGCCAATCAATCGATCGCTGGCTATTTGCAGGTTGTCAAGCAGTCCGTACTTGGTGCGTTGGAACATCAAGATTATCCCTTTGAGGAACTTGTACAGCGAGTTGCTCCGCCTCGAGAGTTGAGCCGTAATCCGATATTCGACGCCATGTTCATCTTGCAGAACATGGAGACTGCGGAGCTTGCTTTGGGTGGAACCAGCCTTCGACAGCACCATTTTGATTACACGGCCGCTAAGTTTGATGTGACTTTGTCGATAACCGAAGCCGATAACGTTTTACATGGAAATATGGAATATGCGTCGGCGCTGTTCACTAAGGATACTGCTGAGCGTTGGACAAGCTGCTACATGGAGCTGCTGCGGCAGGCCACTTCCAATCCTGACATGGAAGTAAGAAGCATGGGCCTGATGAACAGTGAAGAGAAAAAACGACTTCGTACTAGGTTCTCTGGAAAGCAGATAGCCATTCAGGAGGAACAGACCATCCATGGTCTTTTCGAACGGCAAGCAGCAAGAACACCTGATCAAATCGCGCTTATATGCAATGGAGAGCAGATGAGCTATGAGGCTCTGAACCGAAAAGCCGCACAGCTGGCACATGCAATTCGCTCACAAGGCGTTTCACGTAATGAAGTTGTTGCTGTGCTTGCCGATCGCTCGGTATCGCTAGTGGCAACTTTGTTGGCTGTCGGCAAAGCTGGAGCCGCATATCTTCCACTTGACCCGCTCCTGCCAGAGGAACGGATTGCGAGCATCATACAAGATAGCGGATGTCGGGTAGTCGTAACGGAATCTGCATATGTGGCGAAGATTCCTGACGAACAACTAACCGTATTACTGAATCAGCTGCCTATGTCATACGAAGAAAACTCACTCGCAATCTCATGTTCAACCGTTAGCCCGTCAGATCTCGCATATGTCATTTATACGTCAGGTTCTACGGGCAAGCCCAAAGGGGTCATGATCGAGCATCGATCCGTTCATAATTTGCTCGTCGGCATCGTTCAAGAAATACCGATCGATAACGTAAGCAATGTACTGTCTTTGACGACCGTATCTTTTGATATTTTCGTACTCGAAACGCTGCTGCCGCTCATGTTAGGTTGTACGGTGGTTATGGCAACGCACGAGGAACAAATGGAGCTTGAGCGACTGGCCCATCTATGCCAATATCATCAGATCGAGCTGCTTCAAACGACGCCGGCGAGGCTGAGGATGCTGCTTGACAATCCCCGCATGGCTGAAGCGCTGGGTTCGCTGCGCTATATGCTGATTGGGGGAGAGGCGCTGACAGAAACGCTTCTGCATCGTGTCCATACGATGACGAACGCCCGCTTGTTCAATATGTACGGTCCAACAGAAACAACCGTCTGGTCGACTGTTAAGGAAGTCACTCATGATACGCGCATAACGATAGGTCGGCCGATTGCCAATACAAGGATTTATATTGTGAACGAACACGGCCTGATTCAGCCCGTCGGCGTCCAAGGCGAACTGTGCATTGCAGGTAAGGGCTTGGCACGGGGTTATATGAACAATGAGAAGCTTACGGCAGAACGATTCGTACAGGAGCTGAATGGAGATCACGATGATGGATCCGGAAAAATGTACCGTACCGGAGACCGTGCCCGTTACCTCAGCGATGGAACCATCGAATATTTGGGCCGCCTGGACGATCAAGTGAAAATTCGTGGGAATAGGGTCGAACCTGGCGAGATTGCTGCCGCATTGTCCAACCACCCATCAATCCATGCAGCGGTAGTCGTAGACGGGGAAGGCGTGGACAGCAGCACATATTTGATTGCTTATTATGAATCGGCAGAACCAGAACCGGTTCTTGTATCTGATCTCCGTGAATATTTAGGATGTCGTCTTCCTGCCTATATGATCCCGTCTTTTTTTGTGCAGTTAGACAGCATTCCTATGAACTCAAATGGCAAAGTCAATAAGCATGCACTGCCTCTTCCGAATACAACGATCTCTCCTGTATCCCGAGATGCCCTGCCGCGTAATGAAGGAGAACGAATTCTTGCTGACATATGGAAGGAAGTGTTAGATGTGCGGGAAGTCGGAAGAAATGATAATTTCTTCGAGCTGGGAGGACATTCACTGCATGCTGCGCTTTTAGTTGAAAGAATCCGCAGAGAACGAAACAGCCAGATAAAACTGACCGATTTTTTCATGCATCCCACGATTGCATCATTGGCAAGCCGCCTGTTCGAGCCGTCCGTTTGCAAAGAGCGGATTGCTGATGTCGTAGAAAGGGTGGAATCGCGCAAATCATTGATGAAAAAGCAAAGACTCAGAGAAAAAGCAAGAACATAAAATAAACAGGGGTGAACCAATTGTTACGAGATGAAACATTGTGGGAGCAAGGGATCGCTGTCATCGGCATGTCCGGAAGATTTCCCGGAGCTAAGGATGTAGAGGCATATTGGAAGCTGTTAAGCCAGGGCGATCAAGGAGTCCGCTTCTATACAGATGAGGAGCTGCTGCAAGCGGGGGTTCGGGAAGAGGTTCTGCATGATCCCCAATATATTAAAGCAAAAGGGGTGTTGGATGACCCGGTCATGTTTGATGCCGCTTTTTTCGGAATGAATCCCCGTGAAGCGGAATGGACCGACCCCCAGCAGAGACTGTTTCTAGAATGTGCGTATGAGGCACTGGAGAATGCAGGCTGGATCGCCGATGGCTATCCAGGACGGATTGGGGTCTATGGCGGCTGCTCGCTAAGCACTTACTTGTTGAACCATGTTATCGCTTACGGGCTCGATCAAGGATTGGGAGATCTCACTTCCATTATATCAAGCAATGATAAGGATTTCTTGACGAGTCGCGTATCATACAAGCTTGATCTAAAAGGTCCTGCAGTGACGGTTCAAACAGCGTGCTCCACTTCTCTGGTCGCTGTACATATGGCGTGTCAGTCTCTTATGAGCGGGGAATGCGACATTGCGTTGGCAGGCGGAAGCACCGTTACGTTCCCCAACCATTCCGGATACAAGTACCAGGACGGCCTGATTTTGTCTCCTGACGGATTCTGCCGCGCTTTCGATAGTGAGGCTGAGGGAAGCGTACCTGGCAATGGTGTTGGAATCGTTGTGCTGAAGCGTCTGGAAAAGGCCGCGGCAGACGGGGACTTCATCTATGCAGTAATTCGCGGTACCGCGATTAACAACGACGGCGCACTTAAGGCAGGTTTCACTGCCCCTAGCCCAGAAGGTCAGGCTGACGTAGTTGCAGAAGCCTTGGCGATCGCCGATGTCCATCCTGAGACAATATCTTACGTCGAAGCCCATGGCACGGCTACTATAGTAGGAGATCCAATCGAAATCGAAGGATTAACGATGGCTTATCGGCAGTGGACGGATGTAATCGGGTACTGCGCAATCGGTTCCGTCAAAACGAATATCGGACATCTTGACTGTGCCGCAGGAGTGGCAGGATTCATCAAGACGGTACTCGCCCTTCATCATCGCCAAATTCCGCCTTCCCTTCATTTTAAGACACCGAATCCGCAAATCGATTTTTCGGAAAGCCCGTTCTATGTCAATACGGCACTTATGGATTGGGAAGATGCGGAGTATCCAAGGCGTGCGGGAGTAAGCTCTTTCGGCATCGGGTCGACGAACGCTCATGTCGTGCTGGAGGAAGCACCCCTAACAGAAAGCGATGCATGCTTGCGACCTTGGCACAGCTTGCTTCTATCTGCTAAATCGGAGATGGCACTTGCCGCAGCTTGCGAAAGGATGGCTGGATATTTGACTAGCAACCCTTTTACCCCATTCGAAGAAATTGCTTATACAATGCAAGTTGGCAGAAAAGCATACCCGTTCCGCAAAGCCATCGTTTGTCGAAATGCCGCCGATGCTCAGCTCATGCTGGCCCTTAAACCGGATTCGGCAAAGGTTCGCAGCACAGATGAACATCCAATGACTGCATGGATACTGCTCCCTTGGCTGGAGGAGGGGATTTCCGGCTTACTAGAGTTGTATAGAACTGAACCGCTCTTCTGCCGCGAATTAAACGAAGCTATTGCAAAAGCCGAATCTGTTAGCGGACTGGAGTTGAAGGCTTGCTTGAACGATACCCACGCCAACCAGCAGCATAATCCACCGCAATTGAATTCGCGCATGAAAATACTGATCTCAGTAGCGGCTTCTTACAGCCTTGCTTCGGTATTGAATCACATGGGGCACAAACCCGATCGAATCGGTGGTAAAGATGAAGGGGAGTATGCGGCAGCCTGCATAGCTGGATGTTGTTCATTAGAAGAAGCTTTCAAGTTGGCGCTTGCCCGACAAGACTTTATAGAAAATGGGGACACAGAGAAGTTCGCCAATATAGTCAATGGCATTCGCTTTGCTGCCCCCCGCATTCCTACTTTTATTCCGGAAATGAATATGGCATCATACAGCGAATCGGATTTGACGGCCAAAATCAGAGAACGGTCGCTAAGTTCTGATCTTCTAGAAGCTCTCAAGGATGGGCGATGGAGAGCGATAGCGATCGGATCACCACTGCACACCTATACAAATGGGCGTGAAAATTCCTTGAGCTGCTATGACTGTCATTCTTGGACGGACACATTGGCAGCCATTTGGGAAGCAGGCAGCGAAATGAATTGGCAAGCGCGGTATGCACTGGAGAAGAGAAGAAGAATGCCTCTGCCAACTTATCCATTTGAGAGACGGCGCTATGAAATTCCGAATTCAAGAGGCTTTGACGCTTCCTATTCTTCCTTCCCTAACACGAAAAGCAATGAAAGCCCCGCAGAAACGGAAAACTCGGCTCCTCTAGAATACGAGAGCCCGCGTCAGTACGTTGAGCAGAAGCTTATTGTATTTTTCGAAGAAGTTCTCGGCGTGCCGCAGTTGGACATTCATGCTCCATTCTATGAGCTTGGGGCTGACTCTTTGAATAAAATGCAGGTTATATCACGAATTCGTGAGATGTACCCGATTTCTCTGAATGTGCAGGAGTTGTATGCGGCTGAAACCATTTCTGAGCTGGCAGACATTATCGAATTAGCCTATATCGAACTGCTGGAAAAAGAAGAAGAGGAAGGAGAGGAGAAAGACCATGATCAAGCGGCAATCGTTAGCAGAACGTAGATCGCAGTTGTCGGACAAGCAGCGGGCGATGCTAGAAAAAATGCTTCAGGGGGACGTCAAAGCTGCTCCTTCCTCTGACAGGCATGAGATTCCGGTTCGGCAAAAAAAGAAAAGCATCGGCTTTCGTACGCCCAACAGCGGCTATGGTTATTTTCCACCATGGAGCCGGAATCAACGGCGTATAATTTAGTTTACGGCATAAGGTTGAGGGGATATTTGCAGGTCGAAGCATTCAAGAAAGGCCTACAGGAACTCGTAAACCGGCACGAGGTACTGCGCACCGTATTCCACGAGGAAGACGGGAGTCCTTATCAACTCGTGCTGGATGACATGGATATGCCGCTGGAACGTAAAGACTTGAGGAATGTGCAGCCAAGCGAACAGGAAGCAGCGGTAATACAGCATATGTCCTTGATTAACAGGCCATTTGATCTCACGCATGGCCCGCTGCTTAGGGCGATTCTTCTATGCCTTGCTGAAAGGGAACATGTGCTGCTGATTTCCTTTCATCATATCATTACCGATGGTTGGTCCCACCATGTATTTGGCAAAGAGCTGCTGGAGTATTATCTATCCTTCGTTAGCGGAGAGACGGAGCGCGTGCCCGCCCTTCGCGTACAGTATGCAGACTTTGCAGAGTGGCAGCGAGAACGGTTCTGCGAGAACGCACTTCAAGAACAATTATCGTACTGGAAAGAAAAATTGGCTGGCGCGCCTGAACTGCTTCAGCTTCCGACAGATCACCCGCGCCCTGCTCGGCAGCAATATACGGGAAAGAAGCTTAGCTTCGATCTCCCGCAGCAGTTATCGACAAGGCTTTTCCAACTCGCTGCCGAAGAGAAGGCCACTTCCTTTATGCTGTTGATGGCAGCATTTCAGACGCTTCTGCATCGCTACACCGATGAGGAAGATATTTGTGTCGGAACCGCGATATCAGGCAGAAACCACAAAGATGTGGAATCTATGGTCGGTTTTTTTGTCAATACGCTCGTCATTCGTTCCGAGATCACTTCAAATTTGCCGTTCCGCGAGCTTCTTCGCCAGATTCGTGAGCATTCGTTGGAAGCCTATGCACATCAAGACGTTCCGTTCGAGCTTGTAGTAGAGAAAGTGGCTGGGACGCGAAGCCTTGGTTATTCGCCATTGTTCCAGGCCATGTTCACGCTTCAAAATACGCCTGTTATCGAGGTTGAGATACCTGACCTGACATTCGAGCCTTTACATGTAAATACGGAGACGACTCTCTTCGATCTGACTCTTGAAGTGATTGAGAGGGGCGGGAGCTGGAAAGGAACTTTTACATACAACCAAAGTCTATTTGAAGAAGCAACAGTGAAGAAAATGATAAGACACTTTCTGATGCTGCTTTCCAGTATTGCTGACAATCCGGATACGCCTGTCGGATCTTTGCCGATATTGCTGGAAGAAGAGCATAATTTGCTTCTAAATGTATGGAACAGAACCGAGCAGGAATTCCCACCTTGGGAAACCCTTCATCAGATGGTGCATGCACAAGCTGAGGCAGAACCAGATCGGATTGCCGTTCAGTACGGCGACGAAATTTTAACCTATAAAGAGCTCACGGTTCGCTCCGAACGTCTGGCCCATTTCCTGCGCAAGCAGGGCATCGGGTCAGGGAAGATTGCTGCAATATGCCTCAACCGCTCGCCTGAACTGGTCATTGCCCAATTGGCCGCGCTTAAAGCGGGCGGGGCGTACTTGCCCATCGATCCTGAGATACCGGTGGAACGAATCGCTCATATCCTTGCAGATTCCAAGGCGTCCATTTTACTGACGAATCGTTCTCTGCATGAGCATATCGCATCGCGCTGCGGAAGTGAAATCGACATGGAACATGAAGAGATCATTCTTGCATCGCGGAAGGCTTATGAAGAGACGAGCCCACCGATTGACAAAGTCATTGACAGTGACGCAGCTTATGTCATTTATACCTCTGGCTCGACGGGCAATCCTAAAGGAGCGATAATCCCGCATGCATCGATTGTCAACTTCATGCATTGTTATAAAGACGTTACGGCATTAACGTCCGCTGACCGTGTTTGTTTTGCCGTCGGCGTTGGCTTCGATATGTCCGTTGCGGAAATTTGGGGGTCACTGATCTGCGGAGCATCCTTATGGATTCCGCCGCAAGAAATAAGACTCCAGCCCGAGTTGCTGCGAGACTGGATGGTGGACAATGAGATCACGTTTGCCTTTCTTCCAACACCGATAGTTGAGCTATTAGTCAATATTCCTTGGCCCGAGCATACCTCTTTGCGCCGCTTATTAACGGGGGGAGACAAATGGAGCGCAACGCTTCCGATCGGACTTCGGTTTGATGTATACGAAGCATATGGTCCCACGGAGTGCACGGTATTCAGCACTTATCGCATCATTGAACCGGGACATGCGCATAGCCCCGCCCATATCGGTAGGCCTCTCGCAAATACAAAAATATATATCGTGGATAAAATGCTGCAGCCTACCCCGATAGGTATTCCCGGGGAACTGTGCATCGGCGGAATTGCGGTCGGCAGCGGTTATTTGCGAATACCGTCGATGACCAACGAGAAGTTCATACCGGATCCGTTTTCGTTACGAGAGGGAGCGCGGTTATACCGCAGCGGAGACCGGGCCCGCTATTTGCCGGATGGACGTATCCAATTTCTTGGGAGATTGGACGATCAGGTGAAAGTCCGGGGCTTCCGTATCGAGCTTGGTGAAATTGAAGCGGTGCTTGCCGCACAACCTTCCATAAAAGAAGCGGTCGTGATCCTGAGGGAGGATATCCCTGGCGATAAACGAATTACGGCTTACCTGACAGGAAATACAAAAATTGCGCCGGACGTAGAAGTCCTTCGTCGCGCTCTTAAAGAGCGTTTGCCCGATTATATGATTCCAACGGCATTTGTTGCGCTTGAACGACTTCCACTCAATAATAATGGCAAAATCAACCGGAAGGCGCTGCCGAAGCCGAATGAGGAGAGCATGTCCAAGGATCCGTCCGACGAACCACGCAATGATATCGAAAAGCTGTTGTGCGGTATAATGTCTAATCTGCTTGGACTTAGCAGGGTCGGAATACATCAGAACTATTTCGAGATCGGCGGAGATTCGATCAAAACGATGATGTTGATATCCCGTGCAAGACAAGCGGGTGTATCGATATCCCACGAGCAGATTTTCCAATATCAGACTGTCGCTGAATTAAGCGGGGTTATTGCCGAGAGCGACGGGGAAACGGATGCTGCGCACAACGAAAAAGCAGCGAGTGAGAATGAGGCCGATGCGGGCTTTTCATTAGTAGGATTGAACCGAAGCGATGTTGCCGCTATTGCCTCCTTGGATCCTGAAGAGATCGAGGACGTATATCCGGTTACACCGCTACAAGATTACATGCTTGATACCTTGTTGAAGAATCCCGAACCGGCTCAGTTTTTTGTAAATATGGTCATGCGCTTTACAGATAAGCTGGAGCCTGAACTCATGACACAGGCCTGGAATCGAGTGGCAAATCATTATGCATTGACGAGAACTTCCATCTTCCATGAAGGATTCGACCAACCGATACAGGTCATGCGGCGGAATGTTCGTATACCGGTTCACTACGCGGATTGGCGCGAATGGGATGCTGACCGTCAGTATCATGAACTGATGCGCTATCAGGATGTTCAACTGTGTGCAAGCAATATTGCTTATATCAAACGGCCGACTACTTATGAAGTCATGTTTGCTCGGATAGGCGATCGCGAGCATTTCCTGGTTATGAGCTGTTCTTATTTGCTGATGGACGGGTGGAGTCATTTTATTGTCTTGGCCGAAGTGCTCAAATGCTATTACAGTCTGGTGGAGAACAGGTCTTATCAGCTGCCGCCGGTACGCAATTATCGGAATTACATAGCATGGCTACAGCAGCAGGATATAGAACAATCTAAGCGATATTGGATTGCGGAACTTGCTGGTTTCCGCCATGCGACCCCGCTTATCGAATATGCGCCGCATAACCGGGGGGGTTCAGGAACTGGCGGCTTCGCGAAACAATACGTCGAATTCGAGGTCTCTGCTCCGCACATAGTGAAAGAGCTAATCCGTCAAAGTGGTGTAACAATGAGCGTACTGTTTCAATTGTCTTGGGCGATGCTCTTGGCTCGGTATACAGGTCAGCGCGATGTATTGTTCGGCGTCATGTCGACTGGCAGACACCCGGAATTCGAAGGGATAGAGGAGATAGTTGGTTCTGCAATCAACACGCTCCCCATGAGGATACGTCTGCTTGAAGCGAAAATGTATTGCAGATCCTCAAGCAAATTCAAGCGAAGCAGC